>NZ_JAPFCE010000154.1:0-891 GCF_026240895.1 Pseudomonas sp. DCB_AW | reverse complement strand
TCAACGCCGACGGCAGCTACCGCTACGTCATCGACAACAGCAACGCCACCGTGCAGGCGCTCTCCCCTGGGCAGACGCTGGTCGAGCAGTTCACCTATCAGGTGGTCGATACCGACGGCCTGACCGCTGTCACCGTGCTGGTGATCACTATCCAGGGTGCCAACGATGCGCCGGTGGCCGTCGACGACCAGGGTACTGCCAGCGCGGGCGCTACCGATGGCAGCCCGGCGCCAGTAAACGCCAGCGGTAACGTGATCACTGGCGATGGCGGCGTGGGCGCCGACACGGACGTCGACAACCTTGACCAACCCACTGCGACCCAACTCAAAGTCGATGGCGTACGCAGCGGCCTGGAAGTTACTGGCGGTACCCTCACCCCAGTGGCCAACGGCGCGCCGGCCACTATCACCGGTACGGTTGGCCGCCTGGCGGATAACAGCCTGATCAGTGGCAACTTCGGGCAGTTGATTCTCAATGAGGACGGCAGCTACACCTTTGAGGTCAACAGCGCAGACCCAACCCTCCTCGCTTTGACGGCTGGGCAGAGCCTGGACGTGATCTTTACCTACCAGATTCACGACAGCGGCGGCCTGACCGATCAGGCGCAACTGGTGATCACTGTCACCGGCGTCAACGACCCGCCCGTGGTCAACCCAGTCACGGTCGACGCCATCGAGGCCGGTGGAGTGAACAACGGCCAGCCGGGGCTCGACCCAAGCGGCAGCATCCGCAGCGCGTATACCGACCCCGATGGCGACACCCTGATCGTCAGCGCCGTGGTCAACCCCAACGGCGTCAACGGCACGCCAGGCCAAGCCCTGGCCGGCAACTACGGCAGCCTGGTGTTGGATGCCCAAGGCAACTACCGCTACGTGGTGGACAACAGCAACG
>NZ_JAPFCE010000222.1:0-387 GCF_026240895.1 Pseudomonas sp. DCB_AW | reverse complement strand
GGCCATGGCCCAGGTGCAGCTGCAGGAGTCTGGGGGAGGATTGGTGCAGGCCGGGGGGTCTCTGAGACTCTCCTGCACAGCCTCTGGACGCTCCCGTACAATGGGCTGGTTCCGCCAGGTTCCCGGAGAGCAGCGTGAACTTGTAGCAGGTATTGGTTACAGCGGTAGTACCACATCCTATGCAGACTCCGTGAAGGGTCGTTTCACGGTCTCCAGAGACAACTCCAAGAACATGGTGTATCTGCAAATGAACAACCTGAAACCTGAGGACACGGCCGTTTATTTCTGTGCAGCAAGTACACAGTATACTTACCCTGGGGCCGCTAACTCCTATGACTACTGGGGCCAGGGAACCCAGGTCACCGTCTCCTCACACCACCATCACCA
>NZ_JAPFCE010000221.1:0-390 GCF_026240895.1 Pseudomonas sp. DCB_AW | reverse complement strand
CGCCTTACCTAACCTCCTAATTCAACAAAAAACACAAATCACACAAAAACTCTCGAACCCACTATAAACCAAATTTCCAAACAAATCCTCTCGCCCCAAACGCGCCCACACTCTCACCCGAACCCCCCAACAACTCACCATACGACTAAAACCCGAAAACGCCGCCGTCCAAAATAACGAAAACCTCATCATTCTCAATACCCACAATCTCACTCTCTTACTACACCAAAAAAACCACAACCAAATCTTCTTCGCCAACGCCGACCACTCCGTTCCCCAACACGAAACCACCAAAAACGCCGACAAAAACGCCGAACGAATCCAACTCAACCATAACGAACAACTAAACAACACAAACACCAACAATAAAACAAAAACCAACATTAGACG
>NZ_JAPFCE010000018.1:0-91626 GCF_026240895.1 Pseudomonas sp. DCB_AW | reverse complement strand
CCCGAAAGAACCGAAAGTTCGTAACCACACATATCGCATATCCGAATTCGCTGGGCTGTCCATCTGGACATTCTGGCTACAGAATTTCTTGACGACCATAGAGCATTGGAACCACCTGATCCCATCCCGAACTCAGTAGTGAAACGATGCATCGCCGATGGTAGTGTGGGGTTTCCCCATGTGAGAGTAGGTCATCGTCAAGATTCATTTCGCAAAACCCCTATCTGCGCGAGCAGGTAGGGGTTTTGTCTTTTCCGGCCGTCAACACTGGCCGTGATGATGAAACATGCGTCATCCATGCCTGATAAAACCTGAGGTAATGCTACCCTCGCGGAAATACTCAGCATGGATACCCATCATGGAAATGAACTGGCACCAGGCCTTGCAAGAGAGCCTGAGCTGGCTGGCAATCGCCTCGTTCATCACCTTGGTCTGCTTCACCGCAGCGGCGACACTGGCAGTGCGTTTTACACGCTGGGGCAGCCAATTCTGGCAGCTCGCCGGGTCGTATTTCAGCTTGAGGCGCAGCTGGCGGCCGCTGTTGGTGTTTGCCCTGTTATTGGTGATGACGCTGTTCTCGGTGCGCCTGAACGTGCTGTTCTCGTTCTGGTACAACGGATTCTACAGCGCCCTGCAAGGCCTGGATCAGAGCGCCTTCTGGTACCTGCTAGGCG
Source organism: Pseudomonas sp. DCB_AW (assembly GCF_026240895.1). Lineage (NCBI taxonomy): Bacteria > Pseudomonadati > Pseudomonadota > Gammaproteobacteria > Pseudomonadales > Pseudomonadaceae > Pseudomonas > Pseudomonas sp. DCB_AW. The sequence goes on along the minus strand of NZ_JAPFCE010000018.1, from coordinate 90,952 downwards.
TATTTGCGGTGCTCGCCACCATCCACGTGCTGCGCTCGCTGTTCACGTTCTACGTGACCCAGGCCTTCAGCATTCACTGGCGAGTCTGGCTCACCAAGCGCCTGACGCGCGACTGGATGCACGGCGATGCTTACTACCGCGGCCAGTTCCTCGCCGAGCCCGTAGACAACCCCGACCAGCGTATCGAGCTGGACGTCAATGCTTTCGTCACCAACTCCGTGTCGCTTGCCCTCGGCGCAGTCAGTGCGCTGGTGTCGTTGGTGGCATTCACGGGCATCCTCTGGGGTTTGTCGGCACCGCTGGCAGTGGCGGGGGTCGAGATCCCGCGGGCAATGGTCTTTGCCGTGTACCTGTACGTGATCGTTGCCACTTGGATTGCTTTTCGCCTTGGGCGCCCGTTGATTCGTCTGAACTTCCTCAACGAGAAACTCACCGCTAACTTCCGTTACGCGCTGATGCGCCTGCGTGAAAATGCCGAGAACATCGCCTTCTATCAAGGCGCACAGGTAGAGCGGGGCACATTGTTGGGCCGCTTTGGCGCATTGATTGTCAACGCTTGGGCATTGGTCTTCCGAAACTTGAAGTTCAGCGGTTTCAACCTGGGTATCAGCCAGGTTGCCGTGGTGTTTCCCTTTATCCTTCAGGCGCCGCGTTTCTTCAGTGGCGCTATCAAGCTTGGCGACGTGATGCAGACCTCACAGGCCTTTGGCCAGGTGCAGGATTCGTTGTCGTTCTTCCGCGAATCCTACGACGCATTCGCCCAGTACCGCGCCACCCTCGATCGTTTGACGGGCTTTCTCGATGCCAATGAACAGGCCAGTTCGCTGCCGCGCGTCACTACCGAGCAACAGCCGCATGCCCTGGACATTGCCGGTTTGCAGGTACTGCGCCCCGATGGCCATCCCCTTATTGCCAACCTTGATCTGAGCCTGCGCGCTGGCCAGGCGCTGTTGATCAAAGGGCCTTCAGGGAGTGGTAAAACCACCTTGTTGCGTGCATTGGCTGGGCTCTGGCCTTACGCTGAGGGTGAGGTCAGGCGCCCCGTGGGGCACCAGGCGTTGTTCCTGTCTCAGCGCCCGTACCTGCCACTAGGCGACCTGCGCACCGTTATCGCCTACCCATCGGCCAGCGCACCCGAGCATGAAGTGCGCATGCAGCAAGCCCTGCGCCAGGTCAACCTGGCCCACCTTGCCGAACGCCTGGACGTCAGTTGCGACTGGTCGCACATCCTCTCGGTGGGTGAGCAACAGCGCTTGGCGTTTGCCCGGGTTCTGTTCAACCAGCCCCAAGTAGTGTTTCTCGACGAGTCCACCTCGGCCATGGACGAAGGGCTGGAGCATACGTTGTATGGGCTATTGCGCAGCGAGATGCCGCAGGCCCTGTTGGTGAGTGTTGGCCACCGCAGTACGTTGGCGGCGTTCCACACACATCGGCTCGAGGTGGATGGGCATGGGGGCTGGTCGGTCATGGAGCAGCAACCGGCGCACGTTCCGGTTTAGCGGAGGGGTAGGAGGGTAATGACAGCGCAGCGTCAGGGTTGATGCTCGGCATCCTGCATCACGATCAACTCGGCCCCGTCGTTGCGCACATTTCCGACAGCCTTGCTCACCGGGAACCACTCGAACGCCTCGACCGGCAGGCACCGCTCTCGTGCCAGGCGCTCGGCTTCCTCGGCGGGTACGTCAGCGTCAATCCATATGCGCGCATCCGCCGGCTCAAGCACCAGAGGCCGGCGGTCATGGATATCGACCATGCCCTCGTCACTAGCGGCGGTGATGATCACGAAGCCATCGCCTTCGTTAGGCGCCATCCCCGAGTGCACTTCGGCCAACGCGGCCATGAACATCGGTGCCTGGCTTTTCAGGCGGATGTAGTACGGCTGCTTGCGTTTGGCGTCATGCGGGTCGGCCACCCATTCGTACCAACCATCCGCCATCACCAACGCCCGCCCCTGCGGCCACAGGGCTTTGAAAAACTTGCCGGTGGTAACCGTTTCTACCCGGGCGTTGATCGGGGCGGGGCGTTTGCCGGTGGCCCAGAACGGTGCCCAGCCCCAGTGGCAGGGGTCGACGCGCAGCCCGTCCTCGGCACGGTGCAGGATCAGCACCCGGCTGCCGGGGGCGACGTTGTAGCGACCGATCGGCAGGTTGTCATAGCCGCTGATCACGTCCTGTTCGGCGTTCAGTTCACGCAGGTAATCGGCCAAGCCTTGAGACTGGGCGAAGCGTCCACACATGGCATGTACCCCACTTGTCTAAATTTCCTACGCCGAAATTGACCTGATGCTCGGTAGATCGATACTGTATCTATATACAGTTAAATTCAAGGCCGTGCCATGACTTCCATCCTGGGTCCCATCACCTGCGGTAGCGGTGCTGTTTCTCGTTATCTGTTCCGCATCCCGGCTGGCTTTCCGTCGCCGGCGGCGGACCACATGGAGCAGCCCATCTCGCTCGATGAGTTGTTCAACCTGCGTGCCCCGCATATGTATCTGGTCAGGATAGACGGCGACAGCATGCAGGGCGCCGGGATCTTCGACGGCGACCTGGTGCTGGTCGACCGCTCCCTCGAAGCGCGGCATGGCCAGATCGTGATCGCAGCGGTCAATGGCGAACCGCTGTGCAAGCGGCTGCATAAGGTGGGTGGGCAGGTGGTGCTGCGCTCGGAGAACCCGCGTTACCCCCCACGTTACATCCTCGAAGGCGATGAGTTGACGATCTGGGGTGTAGTGACCTTCAGCGTGCGCAGCCACGATCCGAAATAGCGGCCGTTCAGCGCAGCAAGCCAACCCCAGTCAGGGTAATCCCAGCGAACACTGCGCCCAGCAGAAAGGTGGCCTGGAACCCGACCCCATCCCACATCAGCCCGGCCACCACGCTGGCGACCAGCAGCGCAACGCCGGTCAGCAGGTGGAACAGGCCGAACGCGGTACCGCGCAGGTTGGCCGGGGCGCTGTCGGCGATCAGCGCGGCAAAGACGCCTTGGGTGAAACCCAGGTGCAGCCCCCAGGCCACTACCCCCAGCGCCAGCCCGGCCCAGCCGGGCCACAACGCCAGCATCACGTCAGCCAGCAGCAGTAGCCCCAGCCCTGCCATCAGTACACCACGGCGGCCAAGCCTGTCCGACAGCACTCCGGCGGGGTAGGCCGACAGCGAATAGGCCAAGGCCATTACCACCAGAACCGCCGGTGCCCATAACGCGGCCAGGCCCATGTCCTGGCCGCGCAGCAACAAAAAGGCCTCACTGAAGCGTGCCAAGGTAAACACCATGGCCAATGCGATCAGTCGCCAGTAGCCGGCGCCAAGCCGCCTCAGTTGGTGCAGGGCCAGTGGCGAACGCACCGGTCGCGACGTGGCCGTGGCCTCGGGCTCGTGCACGAACACCACAAGCGTGCCGACCGCCATGAGCGCAGGGATCACCGCCACCCAGAACACCGTCTGGAAATGACTGGCCGTGAGCCACATCAGCAAGATCGCCAGCAACGGCCCAACGAAGGCGCCGACAGTGTCCAGTGCCTGGCGCAGGCCGAAGGCGGCGCCGCGCAATTCGGGCGGCGTCACGTCGGCCACCAATGCATCCCGCGGCGCCCCGCGGATGCCCTTGCCGATACGGTCGACAAAGCGTGCCGCGATCAACCAGTCCAGGCCCGAAGCCAAGGGGAACACGGGCTTGGTCAGCGCGCCCAGGCCGTAGCCCACGACCGTGAGCAGCTTGCGCTTGCCCAGCCGGTCGCTCAATGCGCCGGAAAACACCTTGGTGATCGATGCGGTCGCCTCGGCGATGCCTTCGATAAAGCCGACCGCGGCCACCGAGGTGCCGAGCACGGTCACCATGTAAAGCGGCAGCAGGGCGTGGATCATCTCCGAGGAAATGTCCATGAACATCGACACGAAGCCCAGCGCCCAAACACTGCGCGGGATCTTTGGCAGGCCATTGGCGGCAATCGTATGGCCGGTTTTTTCGGTGGTGCGCATTGGCCGTCTCGCGGGGGTCGCTACGTTCAGAACTGTAGGAGCCAGCGCGCAGGATGCAAATCGGATGAATGGAGGAGGCGATAGCGTGCTTATAAGGTGTACTGTATAAATATACAGTTAACGTAAGCCTTCGAAATGAACCCACAGCCCGTTTACGCCCTGATCGACTGCAACAGTTTCTACGCCAGCTGCGAGCGCGTGTTCCGCCCCGATCTGCTGCGCACGCCCATCGTCGTGCTCAGCAACAACGATGGGTGCATCATCGCCCGCAGTGCCGAGGCCAAGCAGTGGGTGAAGATGGGCCAGCCGTATTACCAGGTGAAGGACCTGTTGCGCCGCCATGGCGTGGTGGCTTTTTCATCCAACTATGCGTTGTACGGTGACATGAGCCAGCGGGTGATGGCGGTAATCGAAGGCATGGTCCCGGCACTGGAGGTGTATTCCATCGACGAAGCCTTCGCCGACCTGACCGGCGTACCCGGAGACCTCGACTACCTGGGCCGCGGCATCCGCGAGCGGGTGCTCAAGCACACCGGCATCCCCGTCGGCGTCGGCATCGCGGGTACCAAGACCCTGGCCAAGCTGGCCAACCACGCGGCCAAACGCTGGGCCGTTCACAGCGGTGGGGTGGTCGACCTGCGCATCGCGTCGCAGTGTGAGTGGGTGTTGAAGAAGTGCGACGTGTCCGAGGTCTGGGGCATCGGCAAACGCCTCACCGCGCACCTGCAGGGCATGGGAATCCGGTCCGCCTGGGACTTATCACGCGCCGATCCAGGCCTGCTGCGCAAGACCTTCAGCGTGGTGGTGGAAAAGACCGCCCGCGAATTGGCGGGCACGCCGTGCCTGCAACTGCAGGACATCGACCCGCCACGCCAGGAAATCTGTTGCAGCCGCATGTTCGGCAAGCGCCTGACCGAGCTGGCACCCATCAAGGAAGCCGTGGCCACCTACGTGATGCGCGCCTCGGAGAAGTTGCGTAGCCAGCGCTCCCTGGCGAGCAAGATGCGCGTCAGCATCCGTACCGGTATGTTCAACCCGGACGAGGCCAAGTACGCCAACGGCGTGGTGGTGCAGTTGCCGTATCCAACAGATGACGTGCGGCTGCTCACGCGCATGGCCCTGGAGGCGGTGGGGCGTATCTATCGGCAGGGCTTTCGCTACAGCAAGGCAGAAGTGTTGTTGCTGGAGCTGTGCCAGCGTGGGCAATTTACCGGCGACTTGTTTGCCCCGTCGCAGACGGTGCAGGCGGAGCGTGTAATGGGTGTGATCGACGGTGTCAACGCACGTTGGGGCAGGGGCACGCTACGCAGTGCAGCGGTACCGGCGGCAGCGGAATGGGCAATGCGGCGCGAGTTGATGAGCGCAGGCTTCACGACGCAGATGGCCGGGTTATGGCGGGTTAATCGCTGAGCACGGATTACAACGTACCGCCTGTAGGAGCGGGTTCACCCGCGAACCAGGGCGTAGCCCTGGCCAGGCACCATGTCCAAATTATCGCAGGTCAACCCCACAGGCCGGGGCGCCTAGATACTCAATCGCACCGCCAAAGCCGCCAATGTCACCAGCAACACCGGCACCGTCAGCAACACCCCGACCTTGAAGTAATACCCCCAGCCGATGCTGACCCCTTTGCGCGCCAGCACATGCAGCCACAGCAGCGTGGCCAGGCTGCCAATCGGGGTGATCTTCGGCCCCAGATCACAGCCAATGACGTTGGCGTAGATCATCGCTTCGCGCACCACGCCTTGGGCCTCGCTGGCATGGATCGACAGCGCACCGATCAGCACGCTGGGCAGGTTGTTCATCACCGACGACAACAGCGCGGCAATCAGCCCGGTACCGAGCGAAGCCGCCCATACCCCATGGCCGGCCAGCCAGTTCAGCACGCTGCCCAGCGAGTCGGTCAGGCCGGCATTGCGCAACCCGTAGACCACCAGGTACATCCCCAGTGAAAACACCACGATCTGCCACGGGGCTTCGCGCAGCACGCGGCGTGTGGAAATAACGTGACCACGGGCAGCGACGGCGAACAGTACGGCCGCGCAGGCCGCGGCCACGGCACTGACCGGAATACCCAACGGCTCGAGCACGAACAGGCTGGCCAGCAGCGCCAGCAGCACCACCCAACCGACACGAAACGTTGCGCGATCGCGGATGGCCATGGCTGGCAGCTTGAGCTCATCGGTGGCATAGCGCAGCGGGATATCGCGGCCGAAGTACACCCTCAGCACCAACAAGGTGGCTGCCACGGCCACCAGGTTCACCGGCACCATGACCGAGGCATAGGCGTTGAAACCCAGGCCGAAGTAGTCCGCCGAGACAATGTTTACCAGGTTCGACACCACCAGTGGCAGGCTCGCAGTGTCGGCGATAAAGCCCGCACCCATGACGAAGGCCAGGGTGGCGGCTGGCGAGAAGCGCAGCGCCAGCAGCATCGACATGACGATGGGGGTAAGGATCAACGCCGCGCCGTCATTGGCGAACAGCGCCGACACAGCGGCGCCCAGTAGCACCATGAAGGCGAACAGGCGGCGCCCGTCACCTCCCGCCCACCGCGCCACGTGCAGCGCCGCCCACTCGAAGAAGCCAGCTTCGTCCAGCAGCAGGCTGATGATGATGAGGGCGATGAACGTCGCCGTGGCGTTCCAGATGATGGCCCAGACCGTGGGGATGTCGTGCAGCGACACCACCCCGCACACCAGCGCGAGCACGGCGCCCAAGGTGGCGCTCCAGCCGACGCCCAGGCCTTTGGGCTGCCAGATGACCAGGGTCAGGGTGAACAGGAAAATCAACGCGGCTGGGAGCATGAACACAAGGTCTCGAAGGGCCAAAGAAGCCGCCACAGAGTAGGGCAAGCACGGGCGTTTCAGCAAAGTTCCGTTACAAACATGTAAGTTTCGTAAATAAGATTTAAACTCATTTGAGAATCACTATATTTACCACCCCTGTTGGCCTCCACTTTGTAGTTGCGAGGCCGGTGGGCGAGGGCTCGCCGGCTTCCTGGCAGGGATGTGCCTTTTCGCTCATGAATCGCAGGAGATGTACCGATGCAATCCAGACCTTCACCCAACAGCCTGGCCCTGGCGTTCGTTGCGTTGGCCTCGCCGGCCATGGTCGCGACTGCCGCCCAGGCTGAAGAGCAACGCGCCGGTGAAGTGCTGGAAGTGCCTGCTGCGCAAAGCGCGCTGGTCATTCAGGACACCCTGGTCACCGCCGAGCGCGAAGCGCGGCAGGCGCTGGGTTCGTCGATCATCACCGAAGAGGACATCAAGCGTCATCCCCCGGCCAATGACCTGTCCGAACTGATCCGCCGCGAACCGGGGGTCAACCTGACCGGCAACAGTGCCAGCGGTGCGCGCGGCAACAACCGGCAGATCGACCTGCGTGGCATGGGGCCGGAAAACACCTTGATCCTCATCGACGGCAAGCCTTCGAGCGCTCGCAATGCGGTGCGCTATGGCTGGAACGGCGACCGCGATACCCGTGGCGAAACCAACTGGGTGCCGGCCGAAGCGGTCGAGCGCATCGAGATCCTGCGCGGCCCGGCGGCGGCGCGTTACGGCTCTGGTGCCATGGGCGGGGTGGTCAACATCATCACCAAGCGCCCGACCGATGAGCTCAAAGGCAGCGTCAGCCTGTACACGCAGATGCCCGAAGACAGCGCCGAGGGGGCCAGCCGTCGTACCAACTTCAACTTGGGGGGCGGCCTCACCGAAAACTTGGGTTTCCGCCTGTACGGTGGCCTGGCCAAGACCGACGCCGACGACCTGGACATCAACGCCAGCCATGCCAACAGTGCGCTGTCGGCCGGCCGCGAAGGCGTGCGCAACAAAGACATCAACGGGATGCTGAGCTGGAAACTCAACGACGAGCACCGCTTTGAAACCAGCGCCGGCTACAGCCGACAAGGCAACATTTATGCTGGCGACACCATGAACAGCAACGGCGGCAGCAATGTCGATCTGATCTCCAGCCTGTATGGCCACGAGACCAACGTGATGCAGCGCAACACCTACGACCTGACCCACCTGGGCGATTTCGCCTGGGGCACCAGCAAGACCACGCTGGCCTACGAGTACGTGCGAAACTGGCGCCTCAACGAAGGCTTGGCCGGGGGCCCGGAAGGCGCGATCAACGACAGCGGCGCCGCCATGTCGCGGCTGCGCAATACGCGTCTGAGCAGCGAAGTTAACCTGCCATTCGCCATGGGCAGCACCGAGCATGTACTGACCCTGGGTGGCGAATACCTGTACGAGTCGCTCAACGATCAGGGCTCGTTCCGCCCGCAGAGTTTTGACCCCAGTGGCGGTGGCAACGACGCGATCAGCGGCTTCGACCGCAGCAACTCGAAGATGACCGCCAAGAGCTACGCGCTGTTCGTCGAAGACAACATCATTGTCGGCGACACCACCGTCACCCCAGGCCTGCGCTTTGACCACCACGAGACCTTCGGCGACAACTTCAGCCCCAGCCTTAACCTGTCGCACAAGCTGACCGAGGCGCTGTCGGTCAAGGGCGGTATCGCCCGCGCCTACAAGGTGCCGAACCTGTATCAGTCCAACCCCAACTACCTGCTCTACAGCCGTGGTAACGGTTGCAGCGTGCAGCAGACCAACTCGGGTGGTTGCTACCTACAGGGCAACGCCGACCTCAAGCCAGAAATCAGCGTCAACAAAGAGATCGGCCTGCTGTACGACCGTGGCACCTGGCGCACCAGCGCGACCTACTTCCGCAACGATTACAAGAACAAGATCATCGGCGACACCGATGTGCTCTACACCATCAACAGCGGCCGCCGCGTGACGCAGTGGGAGAACGCTGGCGAAGCGCGCGTGGAAGGGATCGAGGGCAACTTCTTCATCGAGCTGAGCCCGACCCTGGACTGGAACACCAACCTGACCTGGATGCTCGACAATGACAACCGCGAGACGGGCGAGCCGCTGTCGGTGATCCCAGAGTACACGGTCAATACCACCCTCGACTGGCGCGCCACCGACAAACTGTCGTTCCAGGTGGCAGGCACTTACTTCGGCAAGCAGAAGTCGCCGACCTACAACTACCGCACCCAGGAAAGCTACGACCAGGAGGCGCAGCAGGATGTCGAAGCCTACGGCCTGGTGGACGTGAGCACAGGGTACAAGTTCAACGCCAACTATGACGTGCGGGTGGGGGTGAACAACGTGTTCGATAAGCAGATCCTGCGCGGTGGCAATGCCAGCAGCTCGGGCGCCAACACTTACAACCAGCCGGGTCGGGCGGTGTTTGCTTCGTTGAATATCACCTTCTGATCCCGGGGCCGCGGTGCGGCCCAATCCCCCTGTAGGAGCAGCCTTGTGCTGCGAAGAGGCCGGTGACAACAGCGAAGACTCTCGGGGCTGTCATCGACCGCTTCGCAGCACAAGGCTGCTCCTACAGGGCGATCGGCATGCGCAGCAGCCCACCCAAGACCCTCGAGGAGCTTCCGATGATCCAAGCCCCCGCCTGGCTGCAGATCTTCTCCCGCAGCACCGCGGCGTTGCTGGGCGGTTACGCGTTCAGCTACGCCGCCAGTGCCTGCCTGGCCCGGTTGCTGCCGCTGTCGTCCGCCGACGCGGTCATTGTCGCGACCCTGCCAGCCTTCATCTTCTACACCGGCGCAATCCTCTGGGCCTTTGCCAGCCGTGATGCCGTGCGTGCCTGGGCGCCGCTGGTGCTTGCTGCACCGCTGGCACTGATCGGCTTCTGGCCGCAGGCACTGAGGTGGCTGGCATGAAGAATACCTTCACCCAATCGATGGCCTGGTTGCACACCTGGGCCGGGCTGATTTTCGGCTGGCTGCTGTTTGCCATTTTCGTCACCGGCACCCTGGCGGTGTTCGACAAGGAGCTCAATCACTGGATGAAGCCGGAGGTCCCGGCAACCGAGGTGTCCCAGGCCGACGCCGCGCGGCGGGCCGTTGCCTATCTGCAAGCCCACGAACCGAAGGCCGGCAACTGGGGCATCAGCCTGCCCACCGAGCGTTCGCCCGGGTTGCGGGTGTCCACCGGCGAACGTCGCCATGGCGGTGGCGTGCAGCTCGACCCACGTACCGGCGAAGCCATCGAGGTGCGTGACAGTGTCGGCGGCAACTTCTTTTTCCGCTTCCATTTCACCCTCGACTTGCCGCGCAACTGGGGCATCTTCGTGGTCGGTGCGCTGGCGTTGGTGATGCTGGCGGCACTGGTCACGGGCATCGTGATCCACAAAAAGATCTTCAAGGAGTTCTTCACCTTCCGGCCCAACAAGGGCCAGCGCTCATGGCTGGACTTTCACAATGCCAGCGCCGTGCTGTTGCTGCCGTTCCACCTGATGATCACCTACACCGGTTTGGTGATCTTCATGCTCATCTACATCCCGGCAGGGGTCGATGCATTGTTCGAAGGCGACAGCCGCGCGTACTTCCAGGCGCAGGGCAATGCCCGACTGGAGCAGCCACGGCAACTGGCCAGGCAGCCGGGCGAACTGGTTGATGTGGCGCCGTTGCTGGCCCAGGCCGAGGCGCGGCTGGGGCCGATTGGCGGCTTGAACATCCGCAACCCCAACACCGCAGGCGCGCGTATTGAAATCCGCCCCGAGCTGGGCAACCGGATCGCCCTCGCCAAAGGCCAGGCGATGGTCTTCGATGGCGTCAGCGGCGAGCTGCTTAGCGATGTGCCTGAGTGGCGTGCGGCCCCGCTGACCCAGCGGGTGATGGTCGGTTTGCACTTTGCCCAGTTCGGCGGCTACCCGATGCGTTGGCTGTACTTCATTTGCGGGGTGGTCAGTTGCGTGATGATCGCCAGTGGGCTGGTGCTGTTTTGCGTCAAGCGTGGGCGCAAATATGCCAGCGCCACGGCGCAGCCTTCGGCGCGGCGCTGGTACCGGGTAGCCGAAGTGTGCAATGTCGGCTTCGTCAGCGGGTTGTTACTGGCCTGCGTGGCCCTGCTGTGGGCCAGCCGCTTGTTGCCGGTTGAGCTCGTGCAACGGGAAAGCTGGGAGGTGCGCGTGTTCTTTGGCACGTGGCTGCTGGCGCTGCTGCACGCGGGGGTGAGGCCGGCACGGCGCGCCTGGGTCGAGCAATTGCTGTTGGTGGCGCTGCTGTGCATCGGCTTGGCCGCGTTGGGTGGCATGGCTGACGCGATGCGCCTGGGTGTGGTGGCGTGTGCGATGGTGTTGGGCGTGTTGCTGGGGCTGGTGGCTTGGCGGGTACGTCAGGCTGCGTCGGCGCCGCAGAAGACCAGGGCAGGGCGAAGCGTGGAGGCGGGCGCATGATGATGTGGGTTACAGGCGGTATGTTGTTTGCCTACGTCGGGATGCTCGCGTTGTGCCAGGGCTTGGAGCGGCATTACAAGCAAGTCTGGAATCGGCCCTGCCCACGTGGCCTACGCCTGGGGTTGCGAGGGGCAGGGTGGCTGGCGCTGCTGGTCAGCCTGCTGCTGTGCGCCCAGGCCTGGGGTTGGGCCATGGGGCCGGTGGCGTGGTTCGGGGCGCTGTCGCTGGCAGGGATGCTGCTGGTGATGCTATTGCCCTACTGGCCGCGGCTGGCCGTCGTCTTGTCGGCGGCAGTGCCGGTGTGGGGTGTGATGTTGCTGCTGGCTTGATCCGCACAGGCCAGGCGCATTTCGTCGCGCAAAAAAAGTGGCGGCATGCTAAACCATCCGCTCCCGCCTGCCATGAAGAGAGCACCGGTGAAAGCCGTTCGCCTGACCCTCGTTTGCCATGCCCTGACCCACGCGCAGAAGACCGGCTGCCTGCCCCGGCCGGAGGACGGCATCCTGGCGCTTGAGCAACCGCCCGTGTCAGCTGGGCCTGCCGTGCAGGTGCTGAGTGCGCCGGAGCGGCGGGCCTGCGAGACAGCGGCATTTTTATCGGCGCAAGCACGGGTCGAACCGGCATTGGCGGATTGCGACCTGGGGTGTTGGCAAGGCTTGCCGCTCAAGCAGTTGCAGGCAGCCCATCCACAGGCGGTGTCCGAATGGCTGGAAAACCCCGACAGCACACCACATGGCGGCGAATCGTTCGCCCAGCTGTGCCAGCGCGTAGCGGCTTGGCTAGCGGCGTTCGACACGCCGGGTGAATGGCTGGCGGTGACTCACCCCATGGTCATCCGCGCCGTACTGGTCCAGCTATTGGGGTGTCCGATGAGCGCCCATCAGCGCATTGATGTGCTACCGCTATCGCGCCTTGAACTCAGCTTCGCCGGGCAGTGGCGTCTGCGTCTGGGTTGATAGCGGTGGTGGTCAGAAGGCCAGTTTGTAGCCGATCAGCAACAGCATCGCGGCCAGGCACGGGCGCAGCACGCGGTCGGAAATCCGCCCGGTAAGGTGGCTGCCCATGTAGATACCTGGCAGCGAACCGAGCAGCAGGTAGCCCAACAGCGACCAGTCCATGTTGCCCATGCCGGCGTGGCCCAGGCCCGCGACCAGGGTCAGCGGTACCGCGTGGGCGATTTCGGTGCCGACCAGGCGGCGGGTCACCAGGAAGGGATAAAGCAGGAACAAGGCCACGGTGCCCAATGCGCCAGCGCCGATGGAGGTCAGGGTGACCATGACGCCCAGCACGACGCCGGTGAGCACGGTCAGCGTGTTCAGGCTGCGGTCACTGAGGTGATAGTGGTCACCGGCATGACGGCTGGCGAATGCCTGCAGGCGCGATTTGAACAGAATGGCCAGTGCGGTGAGGATCAACACCACGGCCAGGCCTTGTTTGATGATGGCGTTGAGCGCCGAGGTGTCGGTATGCAGGGTGCTGAGGAACCACAGGGTGAGTGCGGCGGCGGGCACGCTGCCCAGGCTCAGCAGGCCGGTGATTTTCCAGTCGATGTTCTTGTTGCGGGCATGCACCCAGACGCCACTGGCCTTGGTGATGGCGGCATAGAGCAGGTCGGTGCCGACAGCAGTGGCCGGGTTGATGCCAAACCACAAAAGAATAGGGGTCATCAGCGAGCCGCCACCTACGCCGGTCATACCGACGATGAAACCCACGACCAGCCCGGCAAGGGTGAAACCGAAAGAACCTACATCCATACGCTACTCGACTGCCCAACTTTGCCCGTTATCGGATGGAAGCCAGCATATAGAATTTTTAATAGCCAAATAGACTAGTTCGTTATTAGGTTATAACTGCGTGGTGCCTGTGCGGCACCGCTCAGCGGTCCGTCATGACCACCATCACCTGCGCATCACCGCCGTCTTCGCTTTCCGACAGGTAGATATGCCCCACCTGGCTATTGAAGTAGGCCGTCTCCTGCGGGCCGATGCTGACGGCTTCACCCGTCTCGAACTCGATGCGCACGCGCCCGCTGAGCACCAGTGCAAACTCTTGGCCTGGGTGGCGGATAAAGTCGTCGAACTGCCCGCGTTCGCGGGCGATGATGCGGGCATAGGCGGGTGTCATGCGCCGTTCGGGGAATGCACCGGCGATCGGGTGGTAGTCGTAGGTACCCGTCGCGTAGCCCGCCACCGCGGCCAGTGAATCCACCACCACGGTGACCGGCACCGGCGTATCCGCCGTGCCGCTGGCACGGAACAACTGCGCGATATCGACATTCAGCGCGCGGGCAGCGGCGGCCAGTTTTTCGTAACTCACCGATACCTGGGCAAGCTCCATTTTCGACAAGGTCGACACCGGCACGCCGCTGGCTTCGGACAATTGCTTGAGGGTCAATTGGCGCGCCTTGCGCACTTGGCGCAGGCGCCTGCCGACGGCGGCGCGGTCTAGCAAGGGCAGTGCATCGGGACGGTCATCGGGCATTCGGGGCACTCGGCATACGGCGTTGGTCGGGCATATTACCTTGGACCCTTGCGCATTTCTAAATTCTCATATATTAGAATTCTCATAAATGATAATTATCGAAGCAGGAGCGTGCATGAACCCGATCTACGACACCCTGATCATCGGCGCAGGCATTGCCGGCGCCTCCTTGGGTTATCGCCTGGCTGGCCAGCAACGGGTGCTGCTGCTCGAGCGCGAGTCACAGCCGGGCTATCACTCGACCGGGCGCTCGGCGGCCATGTTCATGGAGGCCTACGGCACGCCGCAGATTCAGGCACTGACCCGTGCCAGCCGAGCGTTCTACGAAGCGCCGCCCGCAGGCTTCTGCGAACACCCTTTGCTTGAGCCGCGCGGCTGCCTCTATGTTGCCAGCCATGAACAACAGCAACTGCTCGAACAGACCCATGCGCAGAACCTGGCCAATGGCACCGAAGTCAGCCTGCTCGACCGCGACGCGGCACTGGCGCTGGTGCCGAGCCTGCGGCCCGAGGTCGTGGCCGGCGCGGTGCTGGAGCCAGGCGCCATGGACTTGGACGTACACGCGCTGCACCAAGGGTTTTTGCGCGGCTATCGGGCTGCCGGGGGTGAACTGCGCTGCAACGCGGAATTGGCCAAGGCCCGCTTGCTCGATGGGGTATGGCAGGTGCAATTGAGCGATGGCAGCTGTGTCCAGGCTCATCAACTGGTCAATGCGGCAGGTGCCTGGGCTGACCGCGTCGCCGAGCAATGCGGCGTGGCCCCCGTCGGCCTGCAGCCGTGCCGCCGCAGCGCGTTTACTTTCCCCGGCCCCGCCGAGCAGGACTTCGCCCGTTGGCCAGCGGTGATTGGCGTTGACGAGAGCTTCTATTTCAAGCCCGACGCCGGGCAACTGCTCGGCTCGCCCGCCAACGCCGACCCGGTCGAACCCCAGGATGCCGCGCCCGAAGAGCTCGATGTGGCGTTGGGCATCTACAACATCGAAGCCATGACCACGCTGACCATCCGCCGCCCAAGCCACAGTTGGGCCGGTTTGCGTTCGTTTGTTGCCGATGGCGACCTGGTGATTGGTTTTGATGCACGCATGCCTGCGTTTTTCTGGCTGGCGGCGCAAGGTGGCTATGGCATCCAGTCGGCCGCAGGTGCTTCGCGCCTGGCAGCTGACCTGCTGCTCGGCCAGCCGCTGTGCCCTAGCCTTGTCAGCCAGGGGGTGGCGCCTGAACGCTTGTCCCCGGCACGTTTCCAGCAACCCTGAAAGGAGCTTTTTATGAGCAATGATATCCAGCGTTTTCCCAGCAGCCTGCCATTTCCGTTTTCCCGTGGGGTAAAAGCCGGCGGCTTCCTGTTTCTGTCTGGCCAAGTACCGATGAGTGCCGGCGGCGAAGTGGTAAGGGGTGATATCCAGACCCAGACCCGCGCGGCCTGCGAACGCATCGCCGAGAGCCTGGAGGCGTGCGGGGCACGCTTCGACCAGGTGGTGAAAGCCACGGTGTGGCTGTCGGACATGAGCCACTTCGCCGGCTTCAACGAGGTTTACAAGGAATTCTTCGGCGCCGCCTTGCCGGTTCGTTCGACGGTGGCCTCGGCGTTGGCGCTGGGGGTGGATGTGGAGATCGAGGTGCAGGCGTTTATCGGTCAAGCGTAACCGTTCACTGACCCAGCAGGAAATTGTAGGCGCAGCCTAGTGCTGCGTAAGGGGCCAGATGCCCATGGCATTGCTGGGGTGCTGAAGGCCTCTTCGCAGCACAAGGCTGCCCCTACAGAGGTTCTTTGCCGCAGTGACACACAACAACAATAAAACCAGAGGTTCACATGCAAGAGCAGCTGAAAATCGCCGGGGCCTTCGTTGGCGTGATCGTGGGGGCGGGCTTTGCTTCGGGGCGGGAACTGTTGTTGTTCTTTGTCGATTTCGGGGTGTGGGGGCTGGTCGGCGCGCTGGTCAGCGCCGCCTTGTTCACCTTCCTCGGCATGGCCCTGGCGGGCTTGGGCAACCGCCTGCGGGCCACATCGCACAAGGACGTGATACAGGCCATCTGTGGCCGTCACCTGGGCCTGTTCGTCGACTGGCTGATCACCTTCTTCATGTTCGCCGTCACCGTGGTCATGCTGGCCGGTGGGGGTGCACTGCTGGAGCAGCAGTTCGGCATCCCGGCGTTGACCGGCAGCGTGCTGATGACGGTCGTGGTGGTGGGCATCGTGTGCCTGGACGTGCGCAAGGTGATCCTGGCCATCGGCGCGATTACCCCGTTGTTGATCCTGGTGGCGTCGGCGATTGCACTGTACGCAGTGTTCACCCGCGAGCAGAGCTTTGCCGACCTCGATCACCTGGCGAGCCAGCAGCAGGCCGGTACCCGTCATTGGCTGTTGGGCGCGTTCTTGTATGTGTCCTACAACATCGTTGCCGGTGCGCCGATCCTGGCCATTCTGGGGGGCTCGGCCAAGGGCGAGAAGACTGCGGTGTGGGGCGGGTTGCTGGGCGGTGCAGCGCTCGGTGGCTTGATGTTGGTGATGAGCGCCGGGCTGTTGTCGCGCCTGGACAGTGTTGCCGATCTGCCGATGCCGATGCTGTCGATTGCCAATGAGGTATCGCCGCTGTTGGGGCTGGTGATGTGCCTGATCATTTTCGGCATGATCGTGAACACGGCGGTGGGCACTATGTTCTCGTTCCTTTCGCGGCTGTTGCCGGCGGGCACGGCGACGTTTCGCTGGGGCTCGGTGGTGACCGGGGTGGTGGCGTTTGGCTGTAGCCTGGTGGGGTTCATCAGCCTGGTGGGCGAGGTGTATCCGCTGTTTGGCTACCTGGGTTTTGTGCTGATGGCGGCGGTGCTGCTGGCCTGGATGCGGCGGGGTAAGGCGGTAAAAGCGGTGGTGGTGTAGCGGGGTTGCTGCGCAGCTCATTCGCGGGCAAGCCCGCTCCCACAGGGGTGTGGAGAGGGCTTGCTGGCGAACGTGACACTTAGATTCTGAAGCTGCCCACCAGCTGCTTCAGTCGGCCAGCCTGTTGGGCCAGCTGATCGCAGTGCAGCAGTGTCTCGTTCAGGTTCTCGACGCCTTGCTGGTTGAGGGCGTTGATCTGGGTGATGTCCAGGTTGAGGCTCTCGACCACGGCAGTCTGCTCTTCAGTGGCAGTGGCCACCGACTGGTTCATGCCATCGATCTCGCCAATGCGCTGGGTCACGCTGGCCAGGCGCACACCGGCCTGGTTGGCCACCTGCACGGTCTGTTCGCTGGAGACCTGGCTAGTGTTCATGGTGTGCACCGCCTCGCGCGAGCCCACTTGCAGGCTGGTGATCATGCGATGGATCTCTTCGGCCGACTCCTGGGTGCGGTGCGCCAGGTTGCGCACCTCGTCGGCGACCACGGCGAAGCCACGGCCGGCTTCACCGGCACGCGCGGCTTCGATGGCGGCGTTGAGCGCCAGCAGGTTGGTCTGCTGGGAAATGCCTTTGATCACATCGAGAATCTTGCCGATTTCGTCGGTGCTGGCGTTGAGCGTTTCAATCTGCGCGCACGATTCGCTGATGCGCTGCGACAGGGCGGTCATGGCACTGATCGCTTCCTCGACCACTTCGCGGCCACCGTGGGCCTGCTCGCTGGCGCCGCTGGCATGCTGCGAGGCGTCGGCGGCGTTGCGCGCGATCTCCTGGGTGGCAGCGCCCAGCTCGTTGATCGCTGCCGCCACACTGTTGGTGCGCATGCTCTGTTCTTCGGAGCCGGTGATCGAAGCGTTGGAGGCGTTGACCACCTTTTCCGACAGGTCATGCACCAGCCGCGTGGCCGACGACACTTCACTGATCGAGGCATGGATGCGTTCAACGAACCGGTTGAACGACATCGCCAGTTCGCCGAACTCGTCCTTGTTCTGCACGGCCAGGCGGCGGGTGAGGTCACCTTCACCTTCAGCGATGTCGCGCATGGCACGGCCCATGGTGGTCAGCGGTTGCATCAGCACCGGGATCAACAAGCCCAGCAGGCCGGCGATGGCGGCCACGGCGATGAGCATGGCGATGATCGCCGAGGTGCGGAATTGGCTAAGGGCGGCGTAGGCCTTGTCCTTGTCGATCGACAGGCCGATGTACCACTGGGCCGACGGCAGGCCGTTGACCGGGGCAAAGGAGATCAGGCGGTCCTGGCCATTGAGGGTGACATCCTGCATGCCCGAGGCGACGCGCAGGCCACTGCCGGGGTAGATGTCCTTGAGGTTTTTCATCACCTGGTCTTTGTCCGGGCTGACGATGACCTGGCCATTGCTGTCAGCAAGGAAGGCATGGCCGATGCCGCCGAAATCGACCGAGTTGATGATTTCGACCAAGGTGTCGAGGGTCACGTCGCCGCCGACCACACCGATCAGTTCACCGTTGCCTTTGCCCTTCACGGGGGTGGCAATGGTGACCATCAAGCCGCCGACGGCGCCTTGGTAAGGTGCGGTCAAAACGGTCTGCCCGGCGCTTGCCGCGGTGCTGTACCACGGGCGTTGGCGGGGGTCGTAACCGGCGGGCATCTGCGCGTCCGGGCGCTGGGTGAATGCACCGTTGGCCTGGCCCAAGTAGGTGAACAGGAAATTACGCGTATAGGACGGTTGCTCGACCAGGCCGTTCAGGGTATCACCGGCGCCTTGCTGGCCGATGTCCTGGGCCAGGTTTTCCAGCACCAGGATGCGCCCGCTCATCCAGTTCTGCACGCTGCTGGCGGTCAGTGCGCCGGATTGCTGCACCGAGGACTCGATATTCTGGCGAATGGTGTTGCGTTGCAGGTAGTCGTTGTAAAGGGTGAACAGGGCAAAAGCCAGGACCACGACGCCGCACGCGCTGAGCAGGATCTTGTGGCGAAATTTCAGGTTCATGTTTCGAGACCTTGAGCCAATCAGGGGGGAGGGCATAGCGCACTCATGACGCGCTGCGCCCTGTCGTCTGGCTATCGGCTTGAGGGGTAAAAAATTGAAACACTTAGCGAAATTTCTTTAGGCCGTTTCGACGAACGGCATTCAGCGTTTACACAGCTGTTCGATCAACAGCCGCGCCGCCTGGCGCAGCGGGTGCTGCTTGCGCCACAGGATGTGCACGGGCAACTGCAGTTCATTACGGGTATTGCGAAAATCCAGCCGCACCAGCCGCCCGGCCGCCAGCAGCGGTGCAATGCGCGAAAGCGGCAGGTCACCCCAGCCGAGGCCGGCCTCGACCATCTGCAGGGCGACGTCGAAGCTGTCGGTGGACCAGTGCGTGGCCCCGATCAGGGCGCGCGGGTCGGTCAGCGGCAGGTCGCGGCTGCGCACCAGGATCTGGCGCACATTGATCAGGTCTTCAAGGTAGTGAATGCGTGCGTCGAGCAGCGCCGGATGGGTCGGTGACAGAGTAGCCACCAGCGACTCCATGCCAATGTACTGGAAGCCGCGACGGGCATCGACCTGCAGGCCGGCGAAGGCTACGCAGAGGTCGGCGCGGCCACTGTCGAGCAAGTGCAGGGCCTCTTCCTGGGGGGCGCTGAGCAGCGCGATGTCCAGCAGCGGGTAGCGCTCACCGAGCTGGGCGATGGCGCTTAATAGCGGGCGATGGTCGACGTCGGGGACCACCGCGATGGTCAGGCTGCTCTCAAGCCCCTGGGACAACTCCAGGGCATGCACCTGCAGCAGCCCGAGCTGTTCGGCGATCAACCTGGCGTGGGGTTCCAGGGCCAAGGCCTGAGCCGTGGCCCGCACTTCGCGCGGGCCACGTTCGAACAGGCTGTAGCCAAGCTCTGCCTCAAGGTTGCCGATGGCCATGCTCACGGCCGACGGCACCCGGTGCAGGGCGCGTGCGGCAGCGGAGAACGAACCGCGGTCGAGCACGGCGAGAAATAGCTGAATATTGTCGCTGGAAAAGTTCATGGCAGACTCCTGTCAGTTGATCTGACAGCTGCTGACTTTTACTGTCAAGAAGATTGAAGCATGCTCGCCCCATCGTTTTTTGACTTTGGAGGTAAACCCAGGTGCAGGGGCTCAAACGCAAACTGGTCTATGTGACTTTCTATGAACTGATCGGGTTGTGCATGTCCACCCTCGGGCTGGCGTATCTGTCAGACACCCAGGCTTCCCACACCGGGCCATTGGCCGTGATGATCACCACCATCGCGATGCTCTGGAACCTGATTTACAACACCCTGTTCGAGCGCTGGGAGGCCCGCCAGGCCAAACGCGGGCGCAGCGTGGCCCGGCGCGTGGCGCATGCCATCGGTTTTCAACTGACGTTGGTGGTGTACCTGATTCCGCTGATTGCCTGGTGGCTGGACATGAGCCTGGTCGAGGCGTTTCTGGTGGACCTGGCGTTCATCATCCTGGTGCCGTGCTACACCTTTGCCTACAACTGGGCATTCGACAGGCTCTTCGGCTTGCCCACCTCGGCGCTGGCCACTGCCTGACAGGTTGCTGAAACGCCCCTTGTGAGCAGCCTTGTGCTGCGAAGAGGCCCGCACAAGCAACCCCTAAGGCGGCAGGCGTATCAACAAAGGCGCCTGCCGCTGTTCCGCCTGCGGCGCTATCGGCTGCTCCATCGGCCGCGGCGCACTGGCCAGCAAACTGTCCTCGACCTGCCCCGACAGGTAATACACCCCCGCCATCGCTCCGCTCTGGCGGTTCTCCATCAACTCCTGCCATTCCTGGTTCAGCGCCACGTTGAGGATCACCCGCAACTGTTCGACCATCTGCGGTTGTTCACGGCCGTGGGTGATCATGCCGTACCCGGTTGCCGCCACCGAGATCATCGCCCCAGCCACCTTGCCCACCGCAGAGGCCACGGCACTGGCGATGCCGCGTGGGGCCAGGGTGGCGCCGAGCTTCTCGCTGGCGCGGGTGGCCACCGACGACAGGCCCACGTCGGTCTGCCCCGGGCCTTTGCTGGCTTGTTGGTGCAAATGCTCGCGCATGGCTTGCCAAGCCGGTTGTTGGTCCAGCGACTTGGCCCGCAGCAGTTGGTAGAGGCTGGCGTTGCGTGCAGCGGGCGGGCCCAGAGCGATGGCGGGTATCCGGTTGAGGCGCTGGCTGAATTGCTCAGCCGGTGCGTTGTAGCGGGCGATGATGCCAGGCAGTTGCTGGCCGAACAGTTGCACGTACAGTTCACAGGCGCGGTCGCGAATACCCTCGGGGTTGATCTGCTCGGCCACGGGCTCGATCACCCGTTCGTGGTACTGCTCTTGCAGGTACAGCGCCAGGCGTTTTTCTGCAGGCTCACGGCCCTCGCCACTGTCGATCTTGTACCAGGCGACCTTGAGGGTCAGCCATTGTTGGGTCCAGTAGCCGGTGAACCAGGGGATGAAGTCGCTCTCGGTGCGTTGCTGCACCTGCTCCTTCCACACCCGCATCGAGCGGCGGGCGTAATCGTTGGCCGACCCGGCGGCACCGACCGAGGCCTCGATCAGGTCCTGGTCGATGCGCTGCCAGGCAGCGGGGGTGAGCACGGCGGGCGGTGGCGGGGCGGGCGGGCGCTTGCTCGCACAGCCGCCGAGGGCCAGCAACAGGCACAGTAGCAGTAAGGGGGTACGCGAGCTCACGCGGCCGCCTCCCTGGGTAGAGGCTGGGGTGGTTTCTCGAGTATAGAGAGAAGGCTGCCAGTAGGAGCGGCCTTGCGTCGCGAAAGGGCTGCGAAGCAGCCCCAGGATTTCAGCCTCGCCGAAACATTGCAGGGGGCCGCTTCGCAGCCCATTCGCGACGCAAGGCCGCTCCTACAACGGCGAAAAAACTCAGCCCAGGTCGAGCTTGTCTTGCAGGCGGTCGAGGTGCTCGTGCATCAACGCCAGCGCTGCGGGGGCATCACCTGCCTCGACCGCATCGATGATCGCCGCATGTTCTTCCCAGGCACAGTGGTCGCAGCAGGGCGACTCATAGCGGGCGATGATCAGCGAGGTCATCGGCACCAAACCGTTGAGAAACCGCGCCAGCGGGGCGTTGGCGGCGACCTGCGCGAGCTTCAGGTGAAACTCGCCGCCCAGGCGGATGGCCGCGCAGCGCTCACCGTTTTCGTGGTGTTGGCGCTCCCGCTCGACCAGCAGGCGCAGCTGGCGGATCTGCGCCGGCCGGGCGCGTTGCGCGGCGAGGGTGATCAAGGTGGTTTCGGCCAGGCGCCTGGCACTGAGCACCTGGCGCGCCTGGTCGGGGTCGGGTGCCGCCAGGTGCGCGGTGTGGCTGGGGCGCTGAACCACCACCTGTTGGTCCGACAGGCGGCCGAGCACCCGGCGTATCACCGTGCGGCTGACACCAAAGGCATGGCCCAAGGCCTGCTCGGGCAGCAGCGCACCTGGCGGCAAGCGCTGTTCAAGGATTGCGTCGAACAGCCGTGGGTAGATCTGGTCGGCCGACAGGCGAGTTTCGCCGGCGGCGAGCAAGGCAGGCAGGCGGGGGGCGGCGTGGGCGCAGGCGGTCATGGTCGCTCTCCTGGGTCAAGGGCGGGGGTGTTCGTCCGGGATGTTCAGTTGGATGCCCATGCGCTGGCCTTCGGCAAGGATGTGCTGGCGCATCTGGGCGCTGGCCTCGGCGCTGTTGCGTTCGCGGATGGCGCGCACCACGGCATCGTTTTCCTTCAGCCGTGCGGCCAGGTGTTCGGGCGAGTTGCGCAGCATGTCGGCGCTCTGCTTGAGGGCGTTGCTGGTCTGCTGCACCACGCTCTGGAAGATCGGATTGGTGGTCAGGGCGAACAGCGCCTCATGCAAGGCGATGTAGGCTTTGACCCCGGCTTCGCTGTCATCGGCCTCCAGCGCTTCGCGCATGTCCATCAGCGTCAGGCGCAATTGGCCGATGTCGTGGCTGTTGGCCGATTGCGCGACCAGGCCGACGATGAAGGGCTCGAGGGTGTAGCGCAGCTCCAGTACATCGGCCAGGCTGGCCGACGCGCTGGTGTCGATGCCCGGCTCCAGCAGGGCAGCATCGGCATCCAGCACCAGCACGCCTTTACCGGGCAGCGCGCGCACCAGGCCCAGGGTTTCCAGCACGGTGACGGCTTCGCGCAGGCTGGGGCGGCTGATGCCCAGTTGTTCGGCCAGTTCGCGCTGGCCAGGCAGCATGTCGCCGGAGCGCCACTGGCCTCGGGCCAGGGCTTGGCGGAGTTTTTCCACCACTGAGTTGACGACGGTCGATGAGCTGATCACGGTTCGCTCCTGGAAGGGCCGGCGTCATCGCCGGCCGCGTTCGATCAGAATTCCTGTTGATGGATGTTGGGCTGCTTGCGGGGCGTGTGGGCAAAGCCTGGTTTGCCAGCGAGTACGTTCTGCGCGCGCTCCAGGTCGATGTCCTTCTCCCAGCGCGCGATGGCCACGGTGGCCACGCAGTTGCCGATCAGGTTGGTCAGTGCCCGGCCGATACCCATGAACCAGTCCACCGCCAGCACCAGCACCAAGCCCACCACCGGAATGGCCGGCACGGCGGTCAAGGTGGCGGCGAGGATCACCAGCGCCGAGCCTGGGATGCCATGAGCGCCCTTGGAAGTCACCAGCGAGACCAGCAAGATGGTCAACAGGTCGGTCATCTCCAGTGGCGTGCCGGTGGCGTTGGCGATGAACACGATGGCCAGGGTCAGGTAGATGGAGAAACCGTCGAGGTTGAACGAGTAGCCGGTCGGGATCACCAGGCCGACGGTGGAGGTGCCGATGCCCAAGTGCTCGAGCTTGCGCATGATCTGCGGCAGCACGGCGTCGGAAGAGGCGGTGCCGAGGACGATGGTCAGCTCTTCACGCAGGTATTTGATCAGGGGCAGCAGTTTCAGGCCCGACAGGCGCATGACGGTACCGAGGACAATCAGCACGAAGCCGGCGCAGGTCAGGTAGAACAGCGCTACCAGGCCACCCAGGTGCTGCAGCGACTCGAGGCCATATTTGCTGGTGGTGAAGGCGATTGCGCCGAACACACCAATGGGCGCCAGGCGCACGATCATGCCCATGATGCGGAAGATCACGTGGCTAAGTTCGTTGATCAGCCGCGAAATACCTGCCGCCGAGTCGCCCACCAGGTTCAGCGCGCTGCCGAATAGCACCGAGAACAGCAGCACCTGCAGGATGTTGTTGTCAGCAAAGGCGCCGATCACCGACGTCGGTATCAGGTCCATGAAGAAGGCGGTGGCACCATGGATGTGCTGGCCGCGCTCGGCCAGGCTGCTGGCGTCGGCGCTGGACAACTGGTCCAGGTGGATGTTGGCACCGCTGCCAATGCCGCTGGTGAAGGCGAACACCAGGCCGATCACCAAGGCGATGGTGGTCAGTACTTCGAAGTAGATGACTGATTTCAGGCCGATCCGCCCGACCTTTTTCAAGTCGCCAGCACCGGAGATACCGCTGACCACCACACAGAAGACGATCAAGCCGATGAGCATCTTGATCAGCTTGATAAAGCCGTCACCGAGGGGTTTGAGTTGCAGGGAAACTTCGGGGAAGCTGAGGCCGCAGGCAATGCCGAGGGCAAGGCCCAGCACGACTTGCAGGAAGATCGAACGCGAGCACCATTTGAGCATGGGAGTGATCTCTGGTCGGTGTCCTTGCTTCGATGCCGCGAGGGTCAAAGAGCGCAGGACTTAATTATTGTGGTCTTACCGGTTTGTTCAGCGCGAGGCCATAAAAGCGCGAAAAATCCTACATTGCAAGTGATTTTGGCCTTACCGGTCTGACCAGTTGTGGGGCAATTGGCCCTGCCAGGCTCTAATTCGGTGCATGCCATTTATCGGGGCTGAACAGCGCCCCCAGGTAAACCGATGAATCAGGTCAGGGCTTGGCCAACGCCTGGTCCACTGCTGCAATCAGCTTGCCAAGATCTTTGGGCGGGGCGTTGTGGATGACACCGAACAGATAGGCGCGCTGCTCCTCTTCGTCGTCCGGTTCGGCGAAGAAGTCCTTGGGTTTGATACCCAGTACGCCTGCGAAGGCCATGAGCGCATCGACGCTGGGGGTATAGGCGCCGGTCTCGAAACGGCTGATGGTCTTGGGGTCGAAGCCGGTTCGCTCGGCGAATTGTGCCTGGGTCAGACCCGCCAGCTTGCGGTAGCGGCGCAGGGCAAAACCCAGAGCTGATCTCGTCATCACTTAATTCCCATTTAGAATCAAGAACTTAACGATATCTATCCGCATGGCGCAACGCCATGATCGATCACCTTTATTTGATTTATGTGATGAATTTCGTAGAATTCGCGGCTTGACCGGACAGTCATCGTCGAGTTTCCAGTGTCATTCGGCCTCATGCCGGTATGGCTGGAAGCGCATGTGCACATTGGAGCGGATCGCTGCGTATCGGTTCCGATGGTCGTCGATGGGCAGGGTGCCGGTTCGTCAGTGAATGGAGTCTCATCGTGCGTCTCAATCTCCCGGTAACCCCGGTCGAGCAACGTTTCCCCTCGGGTCAGCGGCTGATTTCCGCCACCGACACCGCCAGCCACATTACCTACTGCAACCCCGAATTTGCCGCCATCAGCGGTTACAGCGAGGCCGAGTTGATCGGCAGCCCGCACAACCTGGTGCGCCACCCCGACATGCCGCCAGCGGTGTACGCATTGATGTGGCGCTACCTCAAAGCCGGCAAAAGCTGGATGGGCATCGTCAAGAACCGCTGCCGCAATGGCGACTTCTACTGGGTCAATGCCTACGTCACGCCGATCCTTGAAGACGGCCGGGTGATAGGCTACGAATCGGTACGGGTCTGCCCGACCCGCGAACAAGTCAGCCGTGCCGAGGCCCTGTATGCGCGACTGCGCCAGGGCCAGGCGCCGCTGTCGTACGGCCGCCGCCTGGCGTTGCTGAGCCAGGCCATGGCCTTGCCGCTGCTGGGGGGTGTGTTGGCGGTGGGCGCCAACCAGTTCTGGCCAGGCTGGCCAGGGCAGGGCCTAACCCTTGCGTTGTTCGCGGCCTATGGCCTGTGGATGCGCAACGACCTGGGCCGCCAGTTGCGGCGGGTTATCCAGGGCGCCGAAGGCACCTTCGCCGACCCCACCGCTGCGCTGACCTACAGCGGCCTGCCGGGCGCTGCCGGGCAACTGCAGCTGATTCTGATCGGTGAAGAGGCGCGCCTGAAAACCGCGTTGACCCGGCTCAGCGACCTGGCCACGCAGATGGCGGTAGCCGCGCACGATGCCGGGCGTCTGTCGCGTGGTACCGAAACGGCCCTGCTGGAGCAGCGCGCCGAAACCGACCTGAGCGCAACCGCGATGGCCGAGATGACCGCCTCGATCGGCGAGGTGGTCAACCATGTGCAACTCACCGCCGCCGAGGCGCATACCGCGCACCTGCTGGCCGAGCAGGGCAGCCGCGTGGCCGATGCCAGTGGCACGGCGATTCGCGCCCTGGCCGGCACCGTGGACCAGATCAACCAGGCGGTCACCCACCTGGCTGGTCAGACCGGTGCCATCGCCGAGGCGGCGGGGATGATCCGGGGCATTGCCGAGCAAACCAACCTGCTGGCGCTCAATGCCGCCATCGAGGCCGCCCGTGCCGGTGAACAGGGCCGCGGCTTTGCCGTGGTGGCCGATGAGGTGAGGGCGCTGGCCGACAAGACCCGGCAGTCGACGTTGCATATCCAGGCCATCATCGATGGCCTGCGCAGCGGTGCCGAAGAAGCCGTGGCCATTGCCAGCCAAGGCATTCAGGGCGCCGAGCAGGGCGTTGCCCAGGTGCAGCAGGCCCAACAGGCGCTGCACGGTATTCGTGAAGCGGTGCAACGCATCAGCGGCATGAGCCAGCAGATGGCCACAGCCTCGCAGCAGCAGTCTGCCGTGGCTGAAGAGGTGTCGCGGCAGATCAACGGTGTGGCGGGCATTGCCCAGCACAGCGCCCATAGCGCCAACGCGGCCGCCTCGCGCGGTGCCGAGCTGGAGGAGGTGTGCGCCGGATTGCGCGCCCTCGTGGAGCGCTTCAACCGTTAGGGCAGGATGCTTATGGACGATAACTATCGCGCGGCCGTGGACGCGGCCGCGATCTTTTCCGAAACCGACCTGCGTGGCTGCATCACGTACGTCAACCAGCAGTTCTGCAGCATCTCCGGTTACAGCCGCGACGAACTGCTGGGCGCCAACCACCGCATTCTGAATTCCGGCCTGCACGAGCCGGAATTCTTCCTCGGCATGTGGCGAGCGCTGACGGCGGGCAAGGTGTGGAAGGGCGAGATCTGCAACCGCGCCAAGGACGGTTCGCTGTACTGGGTCGACAGCACCATGGTGCCACTGGTCGACCCGCTGACCGGCAAGGTGCGCAAGTATGTGTCGATCCGCTTCGACGTCACCGAGAAGCGCCAGTTGCTGCACACCTTGCAATGGCGGGTGGGGCACGATGTGCTGACCGGGCTGCCCAACCGCGCCTACCTGTCCGACCTGCTCAACCAGGCACTGGCGTTCTCGCGCCGTGAAGACATCCCGCTGGCGGTGTGCATGCTCGACCTGGATGGCTTCAAGGCGGTCAACGATGGGTACGGGCATGCCACCGGCGACCTGTTGCTGGTCGAAGTGGCGCAGCGCCTGAAGGGCATCTTGCGCGGGGGGGATGCCGTGGCCCGGTTGTCGGGTGACGAGTTTGTGCTGATCCTGCGCAATGTCAGCGATGACCGCCAGTTGCATGCGGCCCTGCGCCGGGTGCTGCGGGCGCTGGCGGCCACCTATGTGGTGCGCGAGCACACCCTCTCATTGAGCGCCAGTATCGGCGTCACGCTGTACCCGCTCGACGATGAGGACGCCGATACCCTGGTGCGTCACGCCGACCAGGCCATGTATGTGGCCAAGCAGCGTGGGCGCAACCGTTACCACCTGTTCGATGTGTCCCAGGAGCAGGAACTCAAGGCCACCCACCAGACCGTGACACGGGTGCGTCGGGCACTGCGCAATCGCGAGCTTTGCCTGTATTACCAGCCCAAGGTCAACCTGCGCAGCGGCGAGGTGCTGGGTTTCGAGGCGTTGCTGCGCTGGCAACGGCCGGGCCGTGGCCTGGTGCCGCCGGGCGAGTTCCTGCCGTTGGTGGAACAGACCGACCTGATCATCGAAATTGGCGAATGGGTGATCCACCAGGCGCTGAGCCAGTTGCAGGCCTGGCAAGGGCAGGGGCAGCCGTGGTCGGTGAGTGTCAACATTGCTGCGCGCCATTTGCAGCGCAGTGATTTCGTCGAACGCCTGGAACAGTTGCTGGCGGAGCACCCCGGGGTTGACCCGGCACGGCTGGACCTGGAAATCGTCGAGTCGGTGGCCATCGACAACCTGCAGCATGTCAGCCGGTGCCTGGATGCTTGCCGGGCCTTGGGCGTGCGCTTTTCGCTGGACGATTTCGGCACCGGCTATTCGTCGCTGAGCTACCTCAAGCGCTTGCCGACCCAGACCATCAAGATCGACAAGTCGTTCGTGCGTGACATCCTCCATGACCAGGATGACCTGGCCCTGACCGGGGCGGTGATCGGGCTGGCGCGTGCGTTTGGCCGCGAGGTGGTTGCCGAAGGCCTGGAGCGTGTCGAGCATGGGCGTGTGCTGATGGCACTGGGTTGCGAGCTGGCGCAGGGGTATTTCATCGCCAGGCCGATGCCGGCGAGTGAAGTGCAGGCCTGGGCGCAGGGGTATCGGCAGCCTGAGCAATGGCGCAGCGGTAAAGGCTGAAGTCGAAGCGCTTGCCGCCGAATCGGCTGCGGGCGACACGCCCTGCAGGGGGCCTGCCACCCGCTGTACGTCAGCCGGCCTGGAACAGAGCCTGGGTCAACTGCCGGTAGAGTTGGTCTCGCGCCTGCTGGCGGGTGCTGAGCAGCAGGCGGCCAGCCAGCGCGTAAAGCTCGTCTTCGCCTCTGTAGCGCCCCGACACCAGGTCGATGCGCTGCAAGGTGCCCTCCACCCGCCATGCCAGCCCCGGTACGGTGTGGGTCTCGCGCTCCAGCGCGGTGATGAACGCCAACGGAACAGCGGGCCCGCGGTAGGCACCGGGCGCGGTGGTGGGTTCACTCAACTCGGTGTAGTACTCCGAAGCAGCCTCCCAGTCACGTGCGAGCGTTTCGAATGGCTCAGGCCGTAGCCGCCGAACCCAGGCGCGCCAGAAGGGTTGCTCACTCGCCCAGCGTGCCAGGAAGGCAGCATCCGCCTCAGTTTCGACTGCCAGGGCCAGGCGTTGCAGGGTGGTCTCGCTCAGTTGCGCCAGGTAGCCGAAGGCGATCTGCCCAGGTTGTTCGGGCAGGCCCAGGCGTTCGCGCAGGGCGATGCGTGCGACCAGGGCGATTTCAATTTCGTCGGGCGGGGTTTGCGGGTCGCTCAGGTGCACATCGCTCAAGTCGTCTTCCGCCACCAGGGCCGGTGCGGCCTGGCGTTCGCTGTCGTTTTGCGCATCGCTCAAGGCCTGCCGGCGTGCCCGGCGAGCGTTGTACAGGGCGCCTATGCGTTCATCCAGGCGGCCCTGGCGGGCCAGGCCGGTGGCGACGGACACAGCGACCGCTTCGTCGGTGGCGCCGGGGTGCGCGGCGGCCACGCTACGCCATACCGACACCTGCGTTTCGACCCGCTGGAACAGCAGGCTGGCCTGGTCCACGCAGGCCTCGGCTGCGTCGTTGATCTCGGTGAGTACTTGCTCACGCAGCTCGGCGAGGCCCCAGCCCGCGTCACCGACGTCTTCGCGGGTGAGCGTGCGCAGTACATGCACGATGCGCTCACGCGTGCGCACCGGGTTAGCCAGGTACTCCGGCGTTTGCGCCATGCGTTCGGCCAGGCGGTACACGGGCGCCCACTCAGCGTCTTCGGCATTGGCCTCGCGGTGTGCCTCAAGCGCGGGGGGCAATTCGATCACCCAGGCCTCGTCCTCCAGGGCATCCATGTCTGGGATGGCCGTCAGCCCTGCGCCGAACAGGCTGCGTTGGGCCTGCTCACTGAAAGGGTTGTCGTTGAAGTCGTAATAGGTGCCTTCATCCCCGTTGCGTATCGCTTCAGCGAACGCCGTGTCGTGCAATTCGGGTGCATCGACCAACCGGTTGCCACTGAGGTCGAGCGAGCGCAGCACGAGTGGGCGTTGGTTCATCAAGCCTGGCAGGCCTTCGGGCCATTGGGTGATACCGACGCGGTCGAGGTCGAGGGTATGCAAGTGCTGCCAGCCGGTCACGTCGGGTGTCAATTGCAGTGGGTTATCCCCTAAGCGCAGCGAGTGCAGCTGGTTGAGGCGGCCCAGCGCCGCGCGGCTTTCTGCGGTGAGGGTGATCTCGCATGAGCCCAGGCTCAATTCGGTCAGCGCGGGCCAGCCTTGCAACGCTTCGAAGTGTTCGGTTTGCAGTGCGAGCCTGTTCAAGTCGGCCCTCAGCGCGTACAGGTGCTGCAACTGGCCAAGCCGCTGCAGAGCGGCGACAGGCAGGCTCTCCAGGCCGCCAGAGAGGTTGAGCCGCTGCAGGCGGGGCAGGCGCGTCAGTAGATCGATATTGCGTGCCTCCTGCAAAGCCACGACGTTGCACTGCAGGTCCAGGGTTTCCAGTTCGGTCATCTGGGCCAGAGCGCCAGGCAGCAAACGCAGCCTGTTGCTGGCAAGGTCCAGGCTACGCACGCCAGGGAAGGCCTGCAGGAAGCCATCGAGGTTGATCGCTTCGCCATCGGGTGAGTCGACGACCGTCAGCCACCGGACGTGCTCCAGGCGCGTGGGTAAGGTCGGCAAGGCGCCCAGGTCCTGGGCTTCCAGTACCAGGTCCAGCTGATCGGCCTCCACACCCTCCCTGCGCCAGGCCTGGCGTATGCGCCGTGCGGCTTCTGTACGCGCGGCGGTGCGTTGTTCGAGGGTGTCTACCGCCAGGCCTTCTGTGTCATTTACCCAGCCATCCAGTGTGGTGTTCAGGCGCTGGTATTCTTCGCGCAACTGTTCGAGCAGCCGGGTGAAGGCGCCTGGGCTTTCACCGGCCTCCAGGCGCAAGCGCTGGCGCAGCCACTCGCGGTCACCGGGGTGGCGGCTGGGGTACAGCGTGTCGAACAGCTCGTCGTCATTCAGCCAGCCCCGGCCACGGCCGCTGAGGGGGTAGCCGACACGGCCGCCCGGCGCGAGCCGTGTGGGCCGCCGATACAGGGTGCGCACAGGCGCCATACCTAATTGCTTGGCGGCGTACGTGCGGTTGCCGGCGGCCTGTTCGAACAGGGCGTCACGCAAGGGCAGAGGGTCATGTATCTGCAAGCCAAGGGCGATGCGCTCGCTGTCAGGCAGGGCGTTGAGAATGGCCTGGTAGAGCGTCGTGTGGCCGGCCAGCGGTTGGCCGTGTTCGTCGTAGGGTTGGTAGCCCCGATCATCGCGCACCACGGTTTTGCCGGCTCGTCCCTGGGCGTTAGTGCCCTGCAGTCGTGGGCCTTGCAGGTTGCCCTCTCGCAATTCGAGGTGCACCTCGCTCGTCCAACCCGGTAGCCGTCGCAGAAAACCCACGGCCAGGGCATCACGGTCCTGCACCGGGCCGCTGTTTTGATAGAAGCGCAGCAGGGCGCGGTCGAGGCGTGCTTCGTGCTGGTAGGCGCGGGCTGTTTCGGCTACCGAGAGCGGCAATCGGCCCCTTCGTTGGCCTAGGGCCAGGTCCTTGGTACGGGTATTGGCAAGGATCTCGGCCTTGGCTCTGCGGCTAAGGGACGGGAAGTCCCGGCCAAGCAGCAAGGTGGCGGCGTCGGTGCTGGCCACTGTGAGGGTATCGGTGGCGCCCAGTGCTTGCAAACAGTCGAGCAGCAGGGCGGGGGCGGCTTCCTGATCGACCACCACGCGGCGCACGGCTGCTTCGCTGAAACCACTGCAGCGCAGTGCGCGCAGCAGGGTTTCATCACTCACCGCCGGGCCGCTGTTGGCGATGCGCCGCAGCAGTTTGGCCGCGTCCCACGCCAAGGGCTGTTCGTGCTCCAGCAACCACGGCACCTGGCCATTGCCGAGCAGGCGAGGGGCGCGTTGATGGCCTTTCGCGTGTGCCAGCTGCCAGCGACTGTCGGGGGCTTTTTCCAGCGGCATGGCCTTGCCCTCCAGGTTGATCCACGGTTGGCCCTGCCAGTGGTGCAAGCCATCCGCTCCAGGGGTGCCTGGCGGCCAGGGCGCCTCGCGGGTGAAGGGGCGCAGGTCGCCGTGCCACAGGCGCTGGCCTGTTCTGCCGGGGAGGCGTGTCCAGTTTTCAAGGGGGCCTGCCAGCTGGCCCGCACTGTGCACGGCACCCAGTGCCGCAACCTGCAGCAGGCTGTTGAGCACACCGAACAGATGGCTGATGGCGGCCTCGGTTTTGCCTTCGTTCAGCGCATGGACGCCTTCGAGGAACTCGCCCACGATTTGCGCCCCGCCGACCACCAGCATCACCTCGCCCAAGGCGGGCACGAAAAAGCTGGCCACATTCAGTACAGTCAGCCCCACACCCAGCCAACCGAGCAGCCGGGCAGTTTGCGCCGCCGCGTCGAACTGCGCCGTGGGCACAGCCAGTGTCACGGCATCTGCCAAGGTGGTTTGCACCTGGTTGCTGGCCCTGGCGGTGAAGCATTCGCCGGGCCACGGCGTGAAGTCCAGTGGCAGGCGGGCGTTCTTGTCCAGGGTTTCTTGCCACAGGTCGTGGGGCGAGGGGAACAGCCGGTTGATCCAGTTGAATGACTCACCTTTCTCCAGTGTAGGTGGGGTCGGGTGCAGCGCTGCGTAGGGGTAGCGCGGGTAGAGTGTGTGCCTTAGTCGCGCGGCGAAGGCGGGTTGCTGCGCGTGGCTGACAAAGCGTTTGAAATACACACGAAAAGGCTCCTCCCATAGCCGCTTCGTGAGTGCTGTGCCGACGGCCTGCAAGGACGAGTACTGGTGCAGGGCGCCTTGGGTGTCCCCAGGCAGGTAAAGCAGGCACGGCTCGGTCTGCCCGTGTGGCTCGAGTCGCAGCAGCAGGGCGCCACTCAGCGGGAAACCGAGCAGGCTCAGGTAGCCACATTGCAGGCGCATCGCCCCACTGAGCGTCTGTACCTCGCGCGCGCCGGCAAGCGCGGCCTCGCCCAAGGCTTCGCCGCGGCTGTCGATGTGCCCTTGCAGCCGCGCTGATAACAATTCGACCGCGAAGGCGGCACGGTCCTGCTCACCCAGCAACGCACGAAAATCAGCGGTGTCGACGTGCTCGCGCAGGTGGTCCAGGTAGCGCTGGCCGAGGTCGAGGCGCCGTACGCCTTTCACGAATCGCACGGTGTCGAGCTGTTCCAGTTCAGGCGCATCCTGGTTGGCATAGAGGCGTACCGGCGTGTCCGCTTGCAGATTCTGCAGGGCAGCTTCCAGCCAGGACCGACTGCGCAGGTGGCCCGTGGTGCGCTCGGTCAACACGGTGGTATCGAGTGGAGGCAGCAACACGCCGGGGTACCAGTGAGCGAGCGCGCCCTTCAACAACGGTCGGCAGAACGCCTCTACCGACTGCAGCGGGGCAAGGGCCTTCTGCAGTGCACGTGTGGCGCGGTGGCTGTGCAGCAGGTGGGTTTTCAGGTCCTCGCGCTGATGCGGGGAAGTCTGGCGAAGCCAGCCGGGCAGGCGCTGTTGAATCAGGGCTACGTGATGGGGGTGCAAATGGCTCATGGGCTGCTCCTGACAGGTTGGAGCAGCGAGGGTAATGACCCGCATTAGCCCGGCTTCAGTATGCTGATAGCACCTTCAACGCCCACCCTGCAGGTGGGCGGGTTCGAGCCCCTGTTCACGCAAGCGTTTGTACAGGGTGGTGCGGCTGATGCCGAGCAGGCGTGCCAGCGATGAGATGTTGCCGCCGCAGCTGTGCAGCAGGTTGGCCAGGTCCGTGGCAGGGGCGGGTGGCGAGCATGCGCAAGGTGTGCCGGCCTGGGCAAGGAAACACGCTGAAAAGTGTTCGGTGCCGATGGGCTGGCTGCCAGCGAGAGCCAGCGCCACCTGCACTACGCTGTTGAGCTGGCGCAGGTTACCTGGCCAGGGGTGGTGCAACAGCAGGTCGAGTATGTGCGGGGGCAGTTGCCGGGGTTGCCCGGGGGCGAGATGCCGGGCGTGCACCTGCTCGATCAGCGCGTGCCGATCACTTCGCTCGCGCAAGGCGGGCAACACCAGGGTCAGCCCGGCCACGCGGTAGTAGAGGTCTTCGCGAAACTGCCCGTTGCGCACGGCTTCGGCCAGGTCGCGGTTGCTGGCCGAAACCACGCGGATGTCCACGGTCACCGGCTCGCCGCTGCCCAATGGCTGGATGCTGCGCGATTGCAACACGCGCAGCAGCCGGGCTTGGGTCGGCAGCGGCATGTCGCCGATTTCGTCGAGAAACAAGATGCCGTGGTCGGCCTTGCGGATCAGCCCGGGGTTGCCCTTGTGGTGGGCGCCGGTAAAGGCCCCTTTGTCATAGCCGAACAGCTCCGACTCAACCAGCTCGGCGGGGATCGCCGCGCAGTTGACTGCAATCAGCGGCTGCCCGGCGCGGCGGCTGGCGCGGTGCAGGGCCTCAACGAAGACTTCCTTGCCAACCCCGGTTTCGCCTTGGATCAACACCGGGATGTCTTTTTCCAGTAACAGGCTGGCCTGGGCCAAGGCGTTGTCCAGGCGTGGGTCGACAGGGCCAGGGGCCGGGCGTTTGGGGCCGTGGCGCGGCGCTTGCCACTGGCAGTGGAAGCGGTGGCGCCCGGCGGCTTGCAAGGCGAAGGGCTGTTGCGGCGGCTGGGCTAGCAACTGCTGCAACGGGACTTGAAACAGTTGCTCGAGGTTTTGCCGCAGCGGGTTGTCGCCGAGCAGGCTGTCGGCCCGGTGATTGGCCGCAATGACCTGGCCGCGCTCATCGAACACCAGCAAGCCCGCCCAGGGGCTGTCGAGGTTGTCGGAGGCGCTGTTGAACAGCAGTTGGGCGTGGTGGTCGGCATGCTGCGCCAGAATCAAACGGTTCTCCAGGCTCTGGCCCATCATCCGTACCAGGCCGAGCGTCTGGCTGGCAGGCAAGTACCCGTCGCTGGCCACATCGAGCGCGCCGACCAGCTGCCGTTCGCCATCGAACACCGGCGCTGCAGCGCTGCACAGGTAGCGGTTCTGGCGCAGGAAGTGTTCATCCTGGCCCACATGAATTGCCTCGGCGCAGACCAGCGCCGTGCCGAGTGCGTTGGTGCCGACGCCGCGCTCGTGCCAGTGTGCGCCGGCACTGAAGCCGTGGCGCTGGCGCGGGTCGACGAAGCGCCGCGAACCCCAGCTGTCGAGCAGGCAGCCACCGGCGTCGGCCAGCATCACCAGGTAGCTGGCGTTGCCCAGCAGGTGTGCGTATTGCGGCAACACCTCATCGCGCGTCAGGTGCAGCAGGGCCTGGCGGCGCTCCAGCAGGGCGCTCAGTTCGGCCGGCGGCAGGCAATCGAAATCGGGTGGGCTTTGCGGTTGCAGGCCGTGGTCGCGACAACGCGCCCAGGATGCCTGGATCAGTTGGGCATGCGGCGAAGCGGATGCGGCCATGGGCCTGTCCTGTGTGATTGTTGTTATCAGCCGACCGCTGTTCAGTGTCGTCCACCGTTGTTCATTGTCAAACCTTGGCGTGTTCAGTTGTCCAGCGAATGTGTTCAGCTGTGAACAGGCCATGGCTGACCTTGCGCGGTGAGGGCGCGCGGCAGAGCGTTCAGGCCGGGCTGGCACGAAACTCGCTCTGCCCAGCGGACAACAATCCTAAAAAGGCCACGCCATGTCCTTGGTGCTGGAGCAGGTCAGCCGCAGTGTCGATAACCAGGCCTGCATCGTCGATGCGTCCCTGCGTTTCGAGCCGGGTTCGTTCAACGTTTTGCTCGGCCGCACCCTGGCCGGCAAGACCAGCCTGATGCGCCTGATGGCCGGGCTCGACCGCCCGGACCTGGGCCGTGTGCTGCTGGACGGCAACGATGTCACCGGGGTGCCGGTGCGCCTGCGTAACGTATCGATGGTGTATCAGCAGTTCATCAACTACCCGACCTTGAGCGTGTACGAAAACATCGCCTCGCCCCTGCGCCAGGCGCGCCTGGCCGAATCGGAAATTCGCCGGCGGGTGCAGGAAACCGCCGAGATGCTGCGCATCGAAGCCTACCTGCAGCGGTTGCCGCTGGAGCTGTCCGGCGGCCAGCAGCAACGCACGGCGATGGCCCGGGCGCTGGTCAAGGACGCCTCGCTGATCCTGTTCGATGAGCCCTTGGTCAACCTCGATTACAAGCTACGTGAAGGCCTGCGCCAGGAGCTGCGGGCGTTGTTTGCGGCGCGTAATTGCATTGCCGTGTACGCCACCACCGAACCCAACGAAGCGCTGGCGCTGGGCGGCACCACGACGATCCTGCATGAGGGGCGCATCGTGCAGAGCGGCCCGACCGCTGCGGTCTATCAGCAGCCCAGCAGCGTGCTGGCCGCCGAGCTGTTTTCCGAGCCGCCGATCAACCTGGTGCCTGGGCGCATCGCCGGCAACGAGGTGAGCCTGGCGCAGGCGGTGCACTTTGCCCGCAATGCCGACCTGCAGCGCCTGGGCGAGGGGGACTACCGCTTTGGCGTGCGCCCCAGCCACATCACCCTGGTGCCGACCCATGATGATGACCTGGAGCTGGCGGTGCTGGTGGAGCTGGCCGAGATCAGTGGCTCGGAAACCTTCCTCCACGTGCGCAATGAACACTGGCGGATGACCCTGCACCTGCCGGGTGTGCACGAGTACCAGGTGGACACCCCGATCCGCGTGTTCATCCCCACGCACAAGCTGTTTGTCTTCGACGCTGCCGGAGCCTTGGTGCAGGCTCCAGGCGTGCGTCAGGCGAGGAGTCGCTGATGGCCGAGATCCGCCTGCGCCAGCTGGCGCACAGTTACAGCCGTCAACCGACCTCGGAGGCGGACTACGCCCTACACGCGCTGGAGCATGTGTGGGAGCAAGGCGGCGCCTATGCCTTACTCGGGCCTTCGGGGTGCGGTAAGTCGACCTTGCTCAACATCATTTCGGGGCTGCTTACTCCCTCCCATGGCGACGTGCTGTTCGACGGCAAGCCCGTGAACGCGCTGTCGCCGCAGGCGCGCAACATCGCCCAGGTGTTTCAGTTTCCGGTGGTGTACGACACCATGACGGTGTTCGACAACCTGGCCTTCCCCCTGCGAAACCAGGGCGTGGACGAGGGCAGGGTGCGTGCCCGGGTCGAAGAGATCGCCGAGGTACTCGACCTGTCCGCTGTGTTGAAAAAGAAGGCGCGCAACCTCAGCGCCGACGAGAAGCAGAAGGTTTCGATGGGCCGTGGCCTGGTGCGCGATGACGTCTCGGCGATCCTCTTCGACGAGCCGTTGACGGTGATCGACCCGCACCTGAAGTGGAAGCTGCGGCGCAAGCTCAAGCAGATCCATGAGCAGTTCAACATCACCATGATCTACGTCACCCACGACCAGTTGGAGGCTTCGACCTTCGCTGACAAGATCGCGGTGATGCACGGCGGGCGCATCGTCCAGTTCGGCACCCCGCGCGAATTGTTCGAGCGCCCGCGGCACACCTTTGTCGGCTACTTCATTGGCAGCCCCGGCATGAACTTCATCGACGTGCGTGCCGAGGCCGATGGCGTCGGTTTTGATGGCTTGCACCTGACGCTGCCCGAGGGCCTGCGCGAACGCTTGGCGGCAACCGCAGGCGGGCGCCTGCAAGTGGGCATCCGGCCGGAGTTCGTGCAGCTTTGGGACAGCCCGCTCGACAACGCGTTTGCCGTGCAGGTGCTGGATATCGAAGACCTGGGCACCTACCGCATCGTCACCTTCCAGCTCGGCAGCGCCACGCTCAAGGCGCGCCTGGGCGAGGATCGCCCGCTGCCGGCGGGGCAGGCCTGGGTCACCCTGCCGAGCCAGTGGCTGATGCTGTATGTCGACGATGTACTGCTGGAGGCCGGGCCATGAACAAGGTGCGCAACAACAAGGCGTGGTGGTTGGTACTGCCGGTGTTCGTGCTGGTGGCGTTCAGCGCCGTGGTGCCGATGATGACCGTGGTCAACTATTCGGTGCAGGACATCTTCGACCAGTCCAACCGCTATTTCGTCGGTGCCGACTGGTACCGCCAGGTGTTGCGCGACCCGGCCTTGCACGATGCCTTGCTGCGCCAGTTCATCTATTCCGGCTGCGTGCTGCTGATCGAAATTCCATTGGGCATCGCCATCGCCTTGACGATGCCGACCAAGGGGCGCATGGCCTCGATCTGCCTGATCGTGATGGCTATTCCACTGCTCATTCCCTGGAACGTGGTCGGTACCATCTGGCAGATCTTCGGCCGCGCCGACATCGGCCTGCTCGGTGCCACGCTGGCCAAGCTTGGGGTCAACTACAACTATGCCGGCGACCCGTTCGATGCTTGGCTCACGGTGCTGGTGATGGACGTCTGGCACTGGACGTCGCTGGTGGCGCTGCTGTGTTATTCGGGCCTGCGCGCCATACCGGATGTCTATTACCAGGCTGCCCGCATCGACCGGGCTTCGGCCTGGGCAGTGTTCCGCCATATCCAGCTGCCAAAGCTGAAGAACGTGCTGCTGATTGCGGTGATGCTGCGTTTCATGGACAGCTTCATGATCTACACCGAGCCGTTCGTGCTGACCGGTGGTGGGCCCGGCAACGCCACCACCTTCCTCAGCCAGACCCTCACGCGCATGGCGGTAGGGCAGTTCGACCTGGGGCCGGCCGCGGCGTTTTCGCTGGTGTACTTCCTGATCATCCTGCTGGTGTCGTGGCTGTTCTATACCGCCATGACGCACGCCGACAAGGACTAGGCCATGAGCGCGCGCAAAGCAGTGCCACTGTTGCTGTACTTCTTTTTCCTGCTGGTGCCGATCTACTGGCTGCTGAACATGTCGTTCAAGAGCAACACCGAAATCCTTGGCGGCCTGACCCTGTGGCCGCAGGCATTCACGCTGGACAACTACCGGGTGATCTTTACCGATGCGAGCTGGTACAGCGGCTATATCAACTCGCTGTACTACGTGTGCCTGAACACAGTCATTTCGTTGGCGGTGGCGTTGCCGGCGGCCTATGCCTTCTCGCGCTATCGCTTCCTCGGCGACCGTCATCTGTTTTTCTGGTTGTTGACCAACCGCATGGCACCGCCGGCGGTGTTCCTGCTGCCGTTTTTCCAGCTGTATTCCTCGATTGGCCTGTTCGACACGCACATTGCCGTGGCGCTGGCCCACTGCCTGTTCAACGTGCCGCTGGCGGTGTGGATTCTTGAAGGCTTCATGTCGGGGGTGCCGAAAGAGATCGACGAAACGGCCTACATCGACGGGTACAGCTTCCCGCGCTTCTTCGTAAAGATCTTCATCCCGCTGATCGGCTCCGGCATCGGTGTGACGGCGTTTTTCTGCTTCATGTTTTCCTGGGTCGAACTGCTGCTGGCGCGCACCCTGACTTCGGTGAACGCCAAACCTATCGCAGCGGTGATGACCCGAACCGTGTCCGCTTCGGGGATCGACTGGGGCGTGCTGGCGGCGGCCGGGGTGTTGACCATCCTGCCCGGCATGCTGGTGATCTGGTTTGTCCGCAACCATGTCGCCAAGGGCTTTGCCCTCGGCCGAGTGTGAGGAGGGGAGCACATGGAATGGATGGCCTGGACCTTGCCCACGGCGCTGTTCTTCGCGGCCGTCGGCATGCTGCTGTTGTGCATGACCCTGCTTGAACTGCGCCGCCCCTGCGTGGAGCGGCGCGGCTTCCTGCCGATCGTCACCAGCCGTGGCGACCGGTTGTTCATCGGCCTGCTGGCCAGCGCCTACCTGCACTTGCTGGTAGTCGGGGTCAGCGACTGGCCTTTGTGGGTGGCCTCGCTGCTGTCGCTGGGCTGGCTCGTGGTGGTGTTGCGCTGGGGCTGAGCGACGGCTCCGGGAATAACTCAATCGGGAGATCACAATGTTCCACAACAATCATAAACGGCGACATTTGACCCTGGCCGCGTTGCTGGTGCTGGCCAGCGTGCACGGGATGGCGTGGGCCGACCAGTACGAAGACGCGGCGAACAAGTGGATCGGCAGTGAGTTCAAACCGTCGACCCTGACCCCAGAGCAGCAGTTGGCCGAACTCAAGTGGTTCATCAAGGCCGCCGAACCGTTTCGTGGGATGAAGATCAACGTGGTGTCGGAAACCATCACCACCCATGAATACGAGTCCAAGGTGCTGGCCAAGGCATTCAGCGAGATCACCGGCATCCAGCTGACCCACGACCTGCTGCAGGAAGGCGACGTGGTGGAGAAGCTGCAGACACAGATGCAGTCGGACAAGAACATCTATGACGGCTGGGTCAACGATTCGGACCTGATCGGCACGCACTTTCGTTACGGCAAGGTCGAGTCGATCACTGACCTGATGGCCAACGAGGGCAAGGCCTACACCTCGCCGACGCTGGACTTGAAAGACTTCATCGGCATCTCCTTCACCACCGCGCCGGATGGCAAGGTCTATCAACTGCCTGACCAGCAGTTCGCCAACCTTTACTGGTTCCGTGCCGACTGGTTCGAGCGGCCTGAGCTAAAAGCCAAATTCAAGGAAAAGTACGGCTATGAACTGGGCGTGCCGGTGAACTGGTCGGCCTACGAGGACATCGCCCAATTCTTCACCGAAGACGTCAAGGAAATCGACGGCAAGCGCGTGTACGGCCACATGGACTACGGCAAGAAAGACCCCTCGCTGGGGTGGCGCTTCACCGATGCCTGGTTCTCGATGGCCGGTGGTGGCGACAAAGGCCTGCCCAATGGTTTGCCAGTGGACGAGTGGGGGATTCGCGTCGAGGACTGCCACCCGGTGGGCTCGAGCGTTACCCGAGGCGGTGACACCAACGGCCCCGCGGCGGTCTATGCGACGCAGAAGTACGTGGACTGGATGCGTGCCTACGCGCCCAAGGAAGCCCAGGGCATGACTTTCTCCGAAGCGGGCCCAGTGCCGGCCCAAGGCAACATTGCCCAGCAGATCTTCTGGTACACGGCTTTTACCGCCGACATGACCAAACCCGGCTTGCCGGTGGTCAATGCCGATGGCACGCCGAAGTGGCGCATGGCGCCGTCGCCGAAAGGGCCGTATTGGGAGGAGGGGATGAAGCTGGGCTATCAGGACACGGGGTCGTGGACCTTCTTCAAATCCACCCCGGAGAAGCAACGCCTGGCCGCCTGGTTGTATGCGCAGTTCGTAACCTCCAAGACCGTGTCGCTGAAAAAGACCATCGTCGGCCTGACGCCGATTCGTGAGTCGGACATCAACTCCCAGGCCATGACGGACCTTGCGCCCAAGCTGGGTGGGTTGGTGGAGTTCTACCGCAGCCCGGCGCGGGTGCAATGGACGCCCACCGGCACCAACGTGCCTGACTACCCGCGGCTGGCGCAGTTGTGGTGGAGCCATATCGCCGAAGTGGCCAGTGGCGAAAAGACCCCGCAGGAGGCGCTGGATGGCCTGGCCCGCGATCAGGACCGCATGATGGAACGGCTGCAGCGTTCCAACGCACAGGCGACCTGTGCACCGAAGCTCAATCCGGAAAAGGATGCCCAGTATTGGTATGACCAGCCGGGTGCGCCGAAGCCGAAGCTGGCTAACGAGAAGCCCAAGGGCGAGACGGTGAGCTACACCGAGTTGCTGAAGTCGTGGGAGGCAGCGCGCAAGTAATCGGCTGATGACCGCGTTGGCCTCTTCGCGGGGCAAGCCCGCAGGTTCATCGCTGTCTTGAAGACAGGTGCCGAACTTGTGGGAGCGGGTTTACCCGCGAAGAGGCCGGTGCAGCGAGCCTAAAACCTTCAGGCAAAAAAACGGCACCTGCAGCAGGTGCCGTTTTCATGTCATGCCTTGTTACTTATGCAGCTCTTCCGCCGCATACAGCGTGTTTTCCAGCAAGCACGCGCGGGTCATCGGCCCGACACCACCCGGCACCGGGGTGATCCAGCCCGCGCGCGGCAGGGCGGTCTCGTAGACCACATCGCCGACCAGCTTGCCGTCTTCCTGGCGGTTGATGCCCACGTCGATGACGATGGCGCCTTCCTTGACCCACTCACCCTTGACCAGCCCCGGCTTGCCGGCGGCCACAACCACCAGGTCGGCACGGCCGACGTGGCCGGCGAGGTCCTTGGTGAAGCGGTGGCAGACAGTGACGGTGCAGCCGGCCAGCAGCAGTTCCATGGCCATGGGGCGGCCCACGATGTTGGACGCGCCGACGATCACCGCATTCATGCCGTACAGGTCCTGACCGGTGCTTTCGAGCAGGGTCATGATGCCTTTGGGCGTGCACGGGCGCAGCAGCGGGATGCGCTGGGCCAAGCGACCGATGTTGTAAGGGTGGAAGCCATCGACATCCTTGTCCGGACGAATACGCTCGAGCAGCAGCGAGGCGTCCAGGTGCGCGGGCAGCGGCAGCTGCAGCAGGATACCGTCGACAGCCGGGTCATCATTGAGGCGGTCGATCAGGTCGGTCAGGGTTTGCTGCGTGGTTTCGCTGGGCAGGTCGAACGCCTGGGAAATGAAGCCGACCTCTTCACAGTCCTTGCGCTTGTGCGAAACATAGACTTGGGAGGCGGGGTCGGTGCCGACCAGGATCACAGCCAGGCCTGGGGTGCGCAGGCCTTGCTGGCGACGCTCCACGACACGTTGAGCGATCTGCTGGCGCAGGCTGGCGGCGATCGCCTTGCCATCGATTAGGTGTGCAGTCATAGACGCGTGATTAACCATCGAGAAGGAAACAATAAAGAGGGCACATTCTCGCACGACACGGCCCGAGGGCAAAGGCGGGTGGTCGGGCAAATCCCCTAACCCCTTAAATAATTTAAATTTTTTTGAGAAAGATGTTGACGACCCTGCGCCTCGACTATAACATTCGCCGCACTTGTCGGGCACTGCCTAGCACTGGTTGGCAAAGTCGGGCAGAATGAATGGTTTAGCGGTTCTCTGCTAAAGCATCGTTCGGTTAGGCTGATCGCTTATGCGCCCGTAGCTCAGCTGGATAGAGCATCCGCCTTCTAAGCGGATGGTCGCAGGTTCGAGTCCTGCCGGGTGCGCCATCAGGCAGCTTAGGCAAGCAAGTAGATGTACCGCAATATGGTGGGCGTAGCTCAGTTGGTAGAGCGCCGGATTGTGATTCCGGTTGTCGTGGGTTCGATTCCCATCGTCCACCCCATATTTTACAGAGGCGCCTTGATAGTATCTGGCGCCTTTGTTTTAAGCGTTACGCGGACGTGGTGAAATTGGTAGACACACTGGATTTAGGTTCCAGCGGCGCAAGCTGTAAGAGTTCGAGTCTCTTCGTCCGCACCATGCTTCTGTAAGGTTGTACCGCAACACCGCAATATGGTGGGCGTAGCTCAGTTGGTAGAGCGCCGGATTGTGATTCCGGTTGTCGTGGGTTCGATTCCCATCGTCCACCCCATATTTTTCGAAGGCGCCTTGATCGTAAGATCGGGCGCCTTTGTTTTTTGCGTTTCATGTTGGCGGGTGGGGCGTCTTTTTGTGAAGGGGCTGCCTGCAGCGGCCTCTTCGTCGTGTTTTTTGCCTGGCAGGTCAGGGGCAGGTCGTGCTCACGCCGGGGTGTGTTCCTTGTCTGGCACCAGTCGCACCTCCACACGCTGCCCAAGGGCTCTGGCTGCACTGGCCAGGGTGGCCAGTGTCATACCTGGGTCGTTCTGGTCCAATGCTCTGTCAATCGCTGTTCTGCTGGTGTGCATGCGTTCAGCCAGCGCCTTCTTGCTCATCTTTTTGGCTTTCATGGCCTCGGCTATCTGCCAGGCAATGACGCGTTTGAGTGCGGTTGCGGAAACCTCTTCTGCAAGGTCCTGCTCTGCCAGGAAGTCTTCGAAGTTGGAGCCGATGTGTGGGTTCATCTGTTATCCCTCTTTAGTGCAGCTTTACGCTGCCTGGCAGTTTCCAGGTCGATCGTGGGTGTTTTTCGGCTTTTTTTGATGAAGCCGTGGAGCAGGATCATCGTCTTTCCTGTTGTGGTGAAAAGCACGCGGGCAATGGTGTCGACGAGATTCACCCTGATCTCCCAGAGGTCTTTCTCAAGCTTTCTTACGAGTGGCATGCCGATTGGCCATCCGATTTGGACTGTTTTGATCTCGGTGCCGATCAAGTGCTTGTAAGTGCGGGGCAATGAGGTCAGCCAATCGCGTACCGGCTCGTTACCTGCTTCGGTGCGATAGAAGTGAGCCTCCAGTGGCATGGTTTTCTTGTTCATGGAATAGTACCAAAAAAGGTACTCCATTCAACCTGCAGAAGCCCTCTCGCGGTATAGGCGTATTCCTACGGCCTGGTAGGCGCAGTCTCTGACGTGGGGGTTTTTGGGTGGGATCTACATGCACCCCCTTGCAATCCTCTGGTGACACCCCAATAAAAGCTGATAGATTTCAGCCGGTTGAAACACCGGCCCCGCGGTCGGCAGAGGATAACCCCATGATTGCAAAAGAAGCCCGTCAGGCCCTGGCGCTGCAGCGCTTCGCCGAAGCCAATCCGCAACTGCTCGAAGAAATCCGCGAGTTGGATGCGCGTGAGCAAGCTCAGCAGATCGAGTGGGCGTTCGAAGATGCGGCGCAGGAGCAGGGCATCGAGCCTTGGGAGCTGGCGCTGCAACTGATCGCCGAAAGCCCCGAGCAACTGCAGGCCATGCGCCTGGAGACCCATCGCGAGGTCGCTGAGGCGCTGGGCATGGCGTGGGAAGAGTACTGCCAGTTCAACGAGATCGACCCTCAATAAAGGAAGCGATTTCGTAGGCTGCAGTTGTTTGACAAGTTATTACGGCTGCGCGTCGCCAAAGGCGTTGCGCAGCCTCAATTGAAAGGGGCTCGGCGGTAAGCCGTGCGGGCCTTGCAAGTTAATCGACCGGCGTGGTTTCCCGTCGTCCCGAGTGGGGTGACTTCTGCTGCGCGACTCACTAGAATGCTTGCCCTTGATTCTGGAGTCGGGCTAACGCCGGCTAACGTCTGTG
This sequence comes from Pseudomonas sp. DCB_AW, assembly GCF_026240895.1. NCBI lineage: Bacteria > Pseudomonadati > Pseudomonadota > Gammaproteobacteria > Pseudomonadales > Pseudomonadaceae > Pseudomonas > Pseudomonas sp. DCB_AW. Next base: position 46,465 of record NZ_JAPFCE010000018.1, on the reverse strand, counting down.
CAACGAGGAATATCCATGCAAGTTTCTGTTGAAAACACTTCCGCTCTCGAGCGCCGCATGACCATCGCCGTCCCGGCCGAGCGCGTCGAGACCGAAGTCAACAAGCGTCTGCAACAGACTGCCCGTCGTGCCAAGGTTGCAGGCTTCCGTCCTGGCAAGGTACCGATGAGCGTGATCCGTCAGCGTTTCGAAGCTGACGCCCGTCAGGAAGTGTTCGGTGATCTGGTCCAGTCTTCGTTCTACGAAGCCGTGGTCGAGCAGAAGCTGAACCCGGCCGGCGCTCCAGCCGTCGAGCCGAAGTCCTTCGAAAAGGGCAAGGACCTGGAATTCGTCGCAATCTTCGAAGTGTTCCCAGAGTTCACCGTTGCTGGCCTGGAGTCGATCAACGTCGAGCGCCTGAGCGCCGAAGTGGCTGACGCCGACCTGGACAACATGCTGGAAGTCCTGCGCAAGCAGAACACCCGCTTCGAAGAAGTTGATCGCGCCGCGCAGAACGACGACCAGGTCAACATCGACTTCGTCGGCAAGGTCGACGGTGAAGTGTTCGCTGGCGGTTCGGCCAAGGGCACCCAACTGGTTCTGGGCTCCGGCCGCATGATCCCAGGCTTCGAAGAAGGCCTGGTCGGCGCCAAGGCTGGCGAAGAGCGCGTTGTCAACGTGACCTTCCCAGAGGACTATCAGAACCTGGACCTGGCCGGCAAGGCCGCCGAGTTCACCATCACCGTCAACAGCGTTTCGGCCCCTGCGCTGCCTGAGCTGAACGAAGCCTTCTTCGCTCAGTTCGGCATCAAGGAATCGACCCTGGAAGGCTTCCGCGCCGAAGTTCGCAAGAACATGGAGCGTGAGCTGCGTCAGGCAATCAAGGCCAAGGTCAAGAACCAGGTCATGGACGGTCTGCTGGCTGCCAACCCGATCGAAGTGCCAAAAGCCCTGCTGGAAAACGAAGTCAACCGTCTGCGCGTGCAGGCTGTTCAGCAGTTCGGTGGCAACATCAAGCCTGAGCAACTGCCAGCTGAGCTGTTCGAAGAGCAAGCCAAGCGCCGTGTGGTCCTGGGCCTGATCGTCGCTGAAGTGGTCAAGCAGTTCGAACTGAAGCCAGACGAAGGCAAGGTTCGCGAAATGATCGAAGAAATGGCTTCGGCTTACCAAGAGCCTGAGCAGGTCATCTCCTGGTACTACAAGAACGACCAGCAACTGAACGAAGTCCGTTCGGTTGTGCTGGAAGAACAAGTTGTAGATACTGTTCTGCAGAAAGCGACTGTGACCGACAAGTCGGTCTCGTACGAAGAAGCCGTAAAACCAGCCCAGGCACCTGCCGAAGCCGAGTAATACGCTACTCTCGTAGGAAACCCCCACAAGCCAGCCTTCGCGCTGGCTTGTGCGTATTCAAGCCATGACTATTTGGGAGTGAGCGCAGGACATGTCCCGCAATTCTTATATTCAGCAGAGCTCTGACATCCAGGCCGCAGGCGGCCTGGTCCCGATGGTTATCGAGCAGTCCGCCCGTGGCGAACGCGCTTACGACATCTACTCGCGCCTGTTGAAGGAGCGTGTGATTTTCCTGGTTGGCCCGGTAGAGGATTACATGGCCAACCTCGTCGTAGCGCAGATGCTGTTCCTCGAAGCGGAAAACCCGGACAAGGATATCCATCTGTACATCAACTCGCCGGGTGGCTCGGTCACCGCTGGCATGTCGATCTACGACACCATGCAGTTCATCAAGCCGGACGTTTCGACCATCTGCATCGGCCAGGCCTGCAGCATGGGCGCGTTCCTGCTGACTGCCGGTGCCAAAGGCAAGCGTCACTGCCTGCCGAACTCGCGCGTGATGATTCACCAGCCGCTGGGCGGCTTCCAGGGCCAGGCTACCGATATCGAGATCCATGCCCAGGAAATCCTCAATATCAAGGCGCGTCTGAACGAGCTGCTGGCCTACCACACTGGCCAGGATCTGGAGACCATCAAGCGCGACACCGAGCGTGACAACTTCATGAGCGCCTCGCGCGCGGCCGAGTACGGCCTGATCGACTCGGTATACGACAAGCGGCAACTGGCCTCCTGATCCCAGGGGCCAGAGCAGGTGGGTGCCGAAAGCGCCTACCTGCGGACTTGAAAAAGCCCGCAATTGCCTTCATCTTGTGTTGCAAGCCTACCGGATTGGATCGATCGAATGACTGACACCCGTAACGGCGAGGACAGCGGCAAATTGCTCTATTGCTCCTTCTGCGGCAAAAGCCAGCACGAAGTGCGCAAATTGATTGCCGGGCCCTCGGTATTTATCTGCGACGAGTGCGTCGACCTGTGCAACGACATCATCCGTGAGGAGGTGCAGGAAGCCCAGGCCGAGAGCAGCGCGCACAAATTGCCTTCGCCGAAAGAAATCAGCGGCATCCTGGACCAGTACGTGATTGGTCAGGAGCGCGCCAAGAAGGTGCTGGCCGTAGCGGTATACAACCACTACAAGCGCCTTAACCAGCGTGACAAGAAGGGCGACGAAGTCGAACTCGGCAAGAGTAACATCCTGCTCATCGGGCCTACTGGCTCGGGCAAGACCCTGCTCGCCGAAACCCTTGCACGCCTGTTGAACGTACCGTTCACCATTGCCGATGCCACCACCCTGACCGAAGCCGGTTATGTGGGTGAGGACGTCGAGAACATCATTCAGAAACTGCTGCAGAAGTGCGACTACGACGTGGAAAAGGCCCAAATGGGCATTGTCTACATCGACGAAATCGACAAGATTTCGCGCAAGTCGGACAACCCGTCCATCACCCGTGACGTCTCGGGCGAAGGCGTGCAGCAGGCGCTGTTGAAGCTGATCGAAGGCACCGTTGCTTCGGTTCCACCGCAAGGTGGGCGCAAGCACCCGCAACAGGAATTCCTGCAGGTTGATACCCGCAACATCCTGTTCATTTGCGGTGGCGCGTTCTCTGGCCTGGAAAAGGTCATCCAGAACCGCTCCACCAAGGGTGGCATCGGCTTCAGTGCAGAAGTACGTAGCAAGGAAGAAGGCAAGAAAGTTGGCGAGTCCTTGCGTGAAGTTGAGCCGGACGATCTGGTCAAGTTTGGCCTGATCCCAGAGTTCGTCGGCCGTTTGCCAGTACTGGCGACGCTCGATGAGCTGGACGAGGCTGCGTTGATGCAGATCCTCACCGAGCCGAAAAATGCACTGACCAAGCAGTATGCCAAGCTGTTCGAGATGGAAAGCGTCGACCTCGAGTTCCGCAGCGATGCGCTCAAGGCCGTTGCTCGCAAGGCTCTGGAGCGCAAGACTGGCGCCCGTGGTCTGCGTTCCATCCTCGAAGGCGTGCTGCTCGACACCATGTACGAGATTCCTTCGCAGAAGGATGTCAGCAAGGTGGTGATCGATGAGAGCGTCATCGAAGGGACGTCGCAGCCGCTGATGATCTACGAGAACAGCGAGCCGCAAGCCAAGGCCGCACCCGACGCCTGATTCAGGTGATGCTTGGGTGATGGTTGCAAGCAAGAAAGGGGCCTACGGGCCCCTTTCTGCTTTTCCTGCGCAAGCGCTTGTAATTTCCCAAGCGTGCCCCCACATTAGGTCCAAGCATCATTTCCACCGGTTTCCGGCCATCAAGGCCGCTGTTAGAGGCGAAATCATGAAGACCACCCTCGACTTGCCTCTTTTGCCATTGCGCGATGTCGTTGTTTACCCGCACATGGTCATCCCGCTGTTTGTGGGGCGCGAAAAATCCATTGAAGCCCTAGAGGCCGCGATGACGGGCGAGAAGCAGATTTTGCTGCTGGCCCAGAAAAACCCAGCCGATGACGATCCAGGCGAAGATGCCTTGTACCGCGTCGGCACCGTTGCCACCGTACTGCAATTGCTGAAACTGCCTGATGGCACCGTCAAGGTGCTGGTAGAGGGCGAGCAGCGTGGCGCGGTAGAGCGCTTCACGGAAGTGGAAGGGCACATCCGTGCCGAAGTCTCCCTGATCGACGAAGTCGACGCCGCCGAGCGCGAGTCGGAGGTCTTCGTGCGCACGTTGCTGTCGCAGTTCGAACAGTACGTGCAGCTGGGCAAAAAAGTCCCTGCCGAAGTACTGTCCTCGTTGAACAGCATCGAAGAGCCTGGGCGCCTGGTCGATACCATGGCCGCGCACATGGCGCTGAAAATCGAGCAGAAGCAGGAAATCCTCGAGATTGTCGACCTGGCGACACGCGTCGAGCACGTGTTGGCGTTGCTGGATGCCGAAATCGACCTGTTGCAGGTCGAGAAGCGCATCCGTGGTCGGGTCAAGAAGCAGATGGAGCGCAGCCAGCGCGAGTACTACCTGAATGAGCAGATGAAGGCCATTCAGAAAGAGCTCGGCGATGGCGACGAAGGCCACAACGAAGTCGAAGAGCTGAAAAAGCGCATCGAAGCCGCTGGCCTGCCCAAAGATGCCCTGACCAAGGCCCAGGCCGAGCTGAACAAGCTCAAGCAGATGTCGCCGATGTCGGCCGAGGCTACGGTGGTTCGCTCCTACCTCGACTGGCTCGTGCAGGTGCCGTGGAAGGCCCAGAGCAAGGTGCGCCTGGACCTGACCAAGGCCGAGGAAATCCTCGATGCCGACCACTATGGCCTGGAAGAGGTCAAGGAACGCATTCTCGAATACCTTGCCGTGCAAAAGCGCGTCAAGAAAATCCGCGGCCCGGTCTTGTGCCTGGTCGGCCCGCCTGGCGTCGGTAAAACCTCGCTGGCCGAGTCGATTGCCGCTGCCACCAACCGCAAGTTCGTGCGCATGGCCCTCGGCGGTGTGCGTGACGAGGCCGAGATCCGTGGCCACCGCCGCACCTACATTGGCTCTATGCCAGGTCGTCTGATCCAGAAGATGACCAAGGTCGGCGTGCGTAACCCGCTGTTCCTGCTCGACGAAATCGACAAGATGGGCAGTGACATGCGTGGCGACCCTGCCTCGGCGCTGCTCGAAGTGCTCGACCCTGAGCAGAACCACAACTTCAATGACCACTACCTGGAAGTCGACTACGACCTCTCGGACGTGATGTTCCTGTGCACCTCCAACTCGATGAACATCCCGCCAGCGCTGCTGGACCGGATGGAGGTCATCCGTCTGCCGGGCTACACCGAAGACGAGAAGATCAACATCGCAGTCAAGTACCTGGTGCCCAAGCAGGTCAAAGCCAACGGCTTGAAGAAGGAAGAGCTCGAGGTCGATATCTCGGCGATCCGCGACATTATCCGCTACTACACCCGCGAAGCCGGAGTGCGGGGTCTGGAGCGGCAAATTGCCAAGGTCTGCCGCAAGGTGGTCAAGGAACATACCGGCCAGAAGCAGGTCAAGGTCAAGGTGTCCAGCGAGCAGCTCGAGCACCTGCTGGGCGTGCGCAAGTTCCGCTACGGCCTCGCCGAGCAGCAGGATCAGATCGGCCAGGTAACCGGCCTGGCATGGACCCAAGTGGGCGGCGAGTTGCTGACCATCGAGGCCGTGGTCATCCCTGGCAAGGGCCAGCTGATCAAGACCGGTTCCCTGGGCGATGTCATGGTCGAGTCGATCACTGCCGCGCAGACCGTGGTACGCAGCCGCGCCCGCAGCCTGGGCATCGCAGCCGACTTCCACGAGAAGCACGATGTGCACATCCACATGCCTGAAGGTGCTACGCCGAAGGATGGCCCGAGTGCCGGTGTTGGCATGTGCACCGCACTGGTGTCGGCGTTGACGCAGATTCCGGTGCGTGCCGATGTGGCCATGACCGGCGAGATCACCCTGCGTGGCCAGGTGCTGGCCATTGGTGGGCTGAAGGAAAAACTGCTGGCGGCACACCGTGGTGGTATCAAGACGGTGATCATTCCCGAGGAGAATGTTCGCGATCTGAAGGAGATTCCGGAAAATATCAAACAGGATCTTCAGATCAAACCGGTCAAATGGATTGACGAAGTCCTGCAAATTGCGCTGCAATACGCCCCGGAGCCCTTGCCAGATGTGGCTCCGGAGATTGTCGCGAAGGAAGAGAAGCGCGACAGCGACGCGAAGGAAAGAATCAGCACGCATTAGTAGTTTTTGGCTGGGGGGCTTTCCTTGACAGTTTTTTCGGGGCCTTGCTATAAAGCGGCACGCTATTGTTATCAGGCCACCCAGCACTCGTTTGATACGCTTTTCATTACATACTTAGAAACAAACTCAATAGAGAAATAAGGGGACTTAGAGTGAACAAGTCGGAACTGATTGACGCTATCGCTGCATCGGCTGACATTTCCAAAGCTACCGCAGGTAAGGCTCTGGACGCTGTGATCGACTCCGTAACGGGTGCCCTGAAAGCAGGCGACGACGTCGTTCTGGTTGGCTTCGGCACCTTCTCGGTCAAGGAGCGCGCCGAGCGCACCGGCCGCAACCCGCAAACCGGCAACGCCATCAAAATCGCTGCTGCCAAGGTTCCAGGTTTCAAGGCTGGCAAAGGCCTGAAAGACGCCGTCAACTAAGTCGTCTCTTTCAGCCGGGCCCGGCTTCGCCAGGTCCGAGCACGTTAAGGCGGGTCGCAAACGTTCCCGCCTGACACGTTTGCTAAGAAAAGGCGCATCCTCGGATGCGCCTTTCTTTTATCAGGATTCTACCCACGCTCCGCGGTTGTCGACGCAGTGGTACAGCCGTTTCTGGGGGACGCATGCTGCAAAATATCAGGGACAATTCACAAGGTTGGATTGCCAAGACCATCATCGGCCTAATCGTCGTGTTGATGGCGTTGACCGGCTTCGAGGCCATTTTCCAGGCTGCCAGCCATAGCCAGGACGCCGCCAAGGTGAACGGCCAGACCATCAGCCAGAACGAGCTGAGCCAAGCGGCCGACATGCAGCGCCGCCAGCTGATGCAACAGCTGGGCAAGGATTTCGACCCTGCACTGCTGGATGACAAGCTGCTGCGTGATGAGGCGCTCAAAGGCCTGATCACCCGCAAGCTGTTGTTGCAAGGTGCTGAAGATGCCAAGTTCGCCTTCTCCGAGGCCGCGCTGGATCAAGTGATCCTGCAAACCCCGGAATTCCAGGTTGACGGCAAGTTCAACGCCGATCGTTTCGACCAGGTCATTCGCCAGATGGGCTACGGCCGCCTGCAATTCCGCGACATGCTCGCCGAAGAAATGCTCATTGGCCAATTGCGTACCGGCCTTGCCGGCAGCAGCTTCGTCACTGACAAGCAGGTCGAGGCGTTTGCACGCCTTGAGAAGCAGACCCGTGATTTCGCCTCCCTGACCTTCAAGGCCGACCCGGCCGCGGTCAAGGTCAGCGAAGAAGAGGTCAAGGCGCACTACGAGAAGCATGCCAAGGAATTCATGTCGCCCGACCAGGTGGTCATCGATTACATCGAGCTGAAAAAGTCGGTGTTCTTCGACCAGGTCAAGGTCAGCGACGACGAACTCAAGGCCCAGTACGAGAAAGAAATCGCCAACCTCGCCGAGCAGCGCCATGCCGCGCACATTCTCATCGAGGTCAACGACAAGGTCACCGACGCCCAGGCCAAGGCCCGTGCCGAAGAGATCGAGCAGCGCCTGGCCAAGGGTGAAAACTTCGCCGCACTGGCCAAGGAGTTCTCCCAGGACCCAGGTTCGGCCAACAGCGGTGGTGACCTTGGCTTCGCCGGCCCGGGCGTGTACGACCCAGCCTTCGAAGATGCTTTGTACAAGCTGAAGGATGGCCAGGTATCGGCCCCGGTTCGCACCGAGTTCGGTTACCACCTGATCAAGCTGCTGGGTGTCGAGGCGCCGGAAGTACCGAGCTTTGCCAGCCTGAAAGACAAGCTCACCCGTGACCTGAAGATCCCGCTGGTGGAACAGCGCTACGTCGACGCCAGCAAGCAGTTGCAGGATGCCGCGTACGAGGCGTCTGACCTGGCTCAGCCGGCACAGGACCTGAACCTGAAGGTGCACACCTCCGCAGCCTTCGGCCGTGAGGGTGGCGAAGGTATCACCGCCAACCGTGCAGTGGTCCAGGCGGCGTTCTCGGAAGAAGTGCTGGAAGAGGGTGCCAACAGCACCGCCATCGAGCTCGATCCGGAAACCACCGTGGTGCTGCGCGTCAAGGAGCACCGCAAGCCAGAACAACTGCCGCTGGAAGCCGTGGCCAAGAACATCAGCGAACACCTGGCCAAGGAGAAGGCGACTGCCGAGCTCAAGACCAAGGCGGACAAGCTGATTGCCGGCCTGCGTGATGGTTCTGTTGCCGCTGGCAGCGTCCATGAAGGGCAGGGCTGGAAAGCCTACGAGGCGGTGACCCGCGGTGAGGAGGGTATCGACCCGGCCGAACTGCAGGCCGTGTTCCGCCTGGGCAAGCCGCAAGCCAAGGACAAGCCGGTGTACAGCAGCGTGGTCCTGGGCGATGGCAGCCTGGTTGTCTTGCAGCTCAAAGGTGTCAACGAAGGCGCCGCCGCCACCGACGAAGAGAAGCAGCAGATTCGCCGCTACCTCGCGTCGCGTGCCGGCCAGCAAGACTTTGCGGCTTACCGCAAGCAGCTGGAAGCCAATGCCGATATCACCCGTTACTGAGTGATCACTGCATGACAAGACAGGCCGCATAATGCGGCCTGTCTTGTTTCTGGCCTTTTGTACGAGCGGTCTCCTAGCGCTTCACCCCTTCGTAGTTGTCCAGCGTGTCCCGCGCAATCTCCCGCCCCAAGGCGATCAGCTCGGGGGCCTTGTAGAACTCGAAGAACCGGCACACCCGCTTCGGTACGTTGATCAACACATCTGGCGGGTAACCGGCGATCTTGTACTGCGCCAACGACGTCTGCATCACCTCGAAGCTCTGGTTGATCAGGTCCAGCAGCGAAGCCGGCCCCACGTTGTCGATGATGAACGAGCCGGTGGCCGACTTGGGTGCGCCTTCGCGCTCGGGCGCGGCCGCGGGCTGCTGGCCTTCCGGGTCGGCGACGTCCGCCAGCCATGGGCTGGGTGGGGCCAGGCCTTCGGCAACGATTTCCTGTTCGATACGTATCAGTTCTTCCGCCGGCTTGCGCCGGAACGGCAGGCGCGACCCCAGTGAGCTAAGTAGCGAATCGAAGCGCATCTTGAAGGCTGCCGGGCGTTCGATCACCGGCAACTGGTACTGCTTCTGGTTGGTGGCGTTGAGGTTGACCGCGATGATCAGGTCGCAGTGGCTGGACACCACCGGCACGATCGGCAGCGGGTTGAGAATGCCGCCATCGACCAGCATGCGGTTGCCCTGCATCACTGGGGTGAACAGGCTAGGGATCGCCGCCGAAGCGCGCATGGCCTGGTGCAGGCAACCTTCCTGAAACCAGATTTCCTGCTGGTGGGTGAGGTCGGTGGCTACGGCGGTGTAGGGAATGCGCAACTGTTCGATGTTGATGTCGCCGACGATTTTGCGGATCTGTCCGAAAACCTTGTCACCGCGGATCGCACCGAGGCGAAAGCTGACGTCGACCAGGCGCAGTACATCCAGATAGTCGAGGCTTTCGATCCAGTTGCGATACTCGTCGAGTTTGCCGGCGGCGTAGATGCCGCCAATCACTGCCCCCATGGAGCAGCCGGCAATGCAGGCAATGTCGTAGCCGCGCCGCTCTATTTCTTCGATCACCCCGATATGTGCATACCCTCGTGCACCCCCCGACCCCAACACCAGCGCCACGCGTTTACTCATGATTTTCCCTCAGCCTGTGCAACCATGGTTTAACAATGCACCCATTGCTGCCTGTGCTTCAATGTAGACCGCGCTGATCTACGCTAAGCAAAGCCCACACGCGGGCACTTTTTGCTTGCCCATGCGTCGAACAGCCACTCTTTTGACTTTGAGGAATTACCGATGAAAGCCTGGATCTGCCTTCCACTGATTGCCCTGGCCCTTGCTGGCTGTGCGGGCAAGACGGCCTACCGTGACAGCTGCGCGACCCAGCTGGATGCCGCCTGGAAGGAGCTCGACCTGGCCAAGGCCGAAGGGTTTGCCGGTACTGTCAGTTATTCGAAGGCGTTGTCGCTGCTGACGGGGGCCAAGACCCAGCAGCAGTTCGAAGGTTTTGAAGGGTGTACCAAGAAGGCCGAGAAGGCCCGTTTCTACATTCGTGAGTCGCGCGCTGGCCGCTGACCGAGGAGCGTCCCATGTCTGCCATGCTCGATCATGTCGTGTCACAAATCCTGGCCTTGCAAGTGCGCCTGCTGGCCTGCCGCGAGCGGCTTGCCGCGGATACCGACAGCGAGGCACTGCACGACCTGCGCATCGCTGTACGGCGCTTGCGCAGCCTGCTGCGGCCGCTGCGGGGGTTGCCGGGTGTCGAACAGCTGGAGGGCGCTGCCAAGTCCCTGGGCACATTGACGACGCCGTTGCGTGACCGGGAGGTGCTGGCGGCCGAGTTGGTCGAGCGGGGCTTGGTCGAGGCCGGGCAGCGGCGGCTGGCAGGGCGGGGCAAGGCCTTTGCCAGTGTCGCTGGTAGCCCGCAACTGACCCGTCTGCTGGCGATCGTGGATGTGTTTCCGTTGTTCCTGCGTGCGGCGGATCGCGAGGGCCTGGCGGGTGCGCTGGAAAAACGCATCGACAAACGCCTGGTTCAGCAATGGCGCAAGCTGCGCAAGGCACTGGCCGATCCGGCCCACGATCGGCATCGGCTGCGGCTGTTGATCAAGCGTGCACGCTACGGTGATGAGGCGTATCCGCAGCTTGAGCATGCCGGAAAAAAACTGCAACGCCTGCTGAAAAAGGCCCAGGGCGACCTGGGCACTTGGCATGACCGCCTGCAATGGTTGCTGCAAGCGCGCGAGCACGCCGACCTGGCGCCGTGCAAGATCGACTGGGAGCAAGAGCTGCATGAGGCGGAGCGTCAATCCGACCTCACGCTGGAGGCTTTGCAGGTGGCGTTGAAGCAGCGATAGCCCGGCATATGACCGATTTAGGGCCTGATCGGTGTAGGCGGGCTGGTTAGTATGTTTCGATGCAGGGCGCGTGCACTACGTGCCCCCAGATCGATACGCTGCAGGAGCCTACGTGCGATGAACTTCACTGAACTGCTCGACGCCGTGCGAGCGAATGCTGAATCGGTAACCGTCCCCCCGACATGGGCCCAGGGCCGCGCGGCCTTCGGCGGGTTGATGGCTGCCATGGTCTATGAGGCAATGCGCCTGAAGTTGACCGATGACCGCCCTGTGCGCTCCTTGGCCATCAGCTTCGTGGCGCCTGCGGCGGCGGATGTACCGATTTGTTTCGAGGTCGACGTGCTGCGTGAGGGCAAGGCTGTCAGTACCTTGCTTGGCCGAGCGGTGCAGGAAGGGCAGGTGGTGACGCTGGTACAGGGCAATTTCGGTGCAGGCCGCCCCTCGGTGGTCAACATCCAGGCGCAACCGGCGTTTGCCATGAAGCCGCTGGAGCAAGCTGCCCCAGAGCTGCCTTACATCAAAGGCGTGACCCCGGAATTCATGCGCCATGTAGCCCTGCGCTGGGCGGTGGGTGGGCTGCCGTTCAGTGGCAACGATTCACGGCAGATGGGCGGCTGGGTACGCTTGCGCGACATCGCCGACGAAGCGTTGAACGTGTCTCACCTGCTGGCTTTGGTAGATGCTTGGCCACCGAGCCTGTTGCCGCACCTGAAACAGCCGGCAGCCGGCAGTACGCTGACCTGGACCATCGAATTCATCCAGCCCACACCAAAGCTGTCGACACTGGACTGGTGCCGCTATTGCGTCGAGACCGAGTACGCGCGTGATGGTTATGGGCATGCCGCCGCCGCGCTCTGGTCGGAAAAGGGCGAGTTACTGGCGCTAAGCCGCCAAACGGTTACAGTTTTCGCCTAGATGTCCTCTACAGCCTTCAGTGGCGATGCTTGTGCCGTTCGCGCCAGGCCCGCCACCAGGCACCGCTCAATACAAAGCGTGGAAAGGTGATGAACTGTTCGGTCAGCAGGCGCTGTACGGCGTCCTTGCGGTTGGCAAACGGCTCGGGTTGTTGCGCTTCCAGTCGATGCCCGTGTCGTTGCAGGCCCAGGCCAGCGATTAGAGAAATGATGCCAACGGCAATCTGACCCAGGTCCAGGGCAAACAGGCCGGACAGCACCAGCAGCACACCGAGAATGAACAGAGGTACGGCAATCAGGTGCAGCGCCAGGTTGGTCGGGTGGCGATGGTTATGGTGATAGCCACGCCATTGCCAGGCGGGCAGATTGGGCAGGCGTTTGCTCATGGGCATTTCCTCTCGGTCATGCCCAAAGCTTAGTGCGGCCCCGGGGAGGGGGCCAATCGAGCCTGGCTATCGTGACACGCTAAAGTGACTATAGCTTGAGCTGGCCTATGGCCTTGTTCAGTTCGCCAGCAAGGGTCGCTAATTCGTTGCTGGTGGTGGCCGAGCCGACGGTCTGTTGCACGGTGTGTTCGGTGACATCACGGATGCTCACCACCGCCCGGTTCATTTCTTCGGCCACCTGGCTTTGCTCTTCGGCAGCTACGGCGATTTGGGTATTGCTTTCGCGCATCTGCGCCACTGCACCGGTAATCTCGGCCAGCGCCTCACCGGCTGCCTGGGCCTGTTTAACGCAATCGTCGGCCTTGTACGAGCTTTCCTGCATGAACTCCACTGCATCGCGGGTGCCGGACTGAAGCGCGGAGACCATGGTGGTGATCTCGTCGGTCGAGGTCTGCACGCGTTTGGCCAGGTTGCGTACTTCATCGGCGACCACCGCGAAGCCGCGGCCCAAGTCGCCCGCGCGTGCTGCTTCGATGGCGGCGTTCAGTGCCAGCAGGTTGGTTTGCTCGGCAATGCTGTGGATCACCCCCACCACGCCGTTGATCTTCTGGCTGTCCTCGGCCAGTTGGCGGATCATCTCGGCGGTCTGCTGCACGCCGCTGGACAGCCCTGCGATCGAATCTTGTACGCGGCTGACCACTTCCTGGCCGCTGCCGGCGAGCGTATCGGCCGTCTGCGACAGGTCGCGGGTAGCGCCGGCATGCTGGGCAATGTGGTGCACCGTGGCCGACATCTCGTTGATGGCCGTGGCGGCCTGGTCGGTTTCGCTTTGCTGGCCGAGCATGCCGTGGCGCACGTCGTTCATGCTAGACGCCAGGCGCGCTGCGCCGGCGTCGAGTTGCGCGGCGGTGAGGGCCACGGTGCTGACCACACGGTGGTAGGTCGACTGCATGGCATTGAAGGCCCCGGCCATCTGGCCGACTTCGTCGCCACATGCCAACGGCACCCGCGCCGACAGGTCGCCGGTCTTCTCCACGTGCAGCATGACGTCCTTGAGGGTGTTGAGCTGGCTGAGCAGGAAGCGGATCAGCAACTGCGAAGCTCCGAGCATGGCCAGCATCAGGATCAGTACGCACACGGCGTAGTTGGTGAAGCGTTCGAAGAACACCTGGCGCACGCTTGGTGACTGGGCCACTACGGCAACCTGCTGGTCGCCGTGTTGCAGCACCTGGGCGCCGCGCAGCGGGTTGTCGCCCAGCAGCCACGCGGCGGGCAGGTCGACCCAGCCCTGGGCATTGCGCAGGGCTTCGATCGGTTCGCCAGCAAAACTTGGCGTCTGGCCCGGCAACCAGCTGATGACATTGGCTTGCCGGGGCAGCGCTTGCCCGGCAGGCCAGGCGGACAGCAGCTGGGCTTGTGCCGCAGCTTGCGCCTGGGCCGCGTCGGCGCGGGCGCGTTGCTCCAGGTGCACGGCGTAGAGCACCAGCAGCAAGGTCGTGACAAAGGCCACCGCGTTGACGGCCCAGAACTTGTACTTCAGGGAAACATTGCTAAGCCAGGCACCCATGGGCAGGTCTTCTCTGAGTTGAGCGGAAACAATATCGGCAAGGTGCCATCATTGTGCCTGCACCCGACAGAGGCATTCTTGATATGTATCAAGAAAAAACAGGGCAGGGGCCAGCTCAGACTAGTCGAAAGAATGCCCGTGCAGCCGCCGTCGTATGGGCTGCCGTGTGCTCCACGGGCTCGCCCCGGTGCAACGCTACTTCCCTCAGCACCTCCGGCAGAAACGCCGGTTCGTTACGGCCGTTTTTAGGCTTGGGCCTCAGGCTGCGCGGCAGCAGGTAGGGCGCATCGCTCTCGAGCATCAGGCGGCCTTCCGGGATGTTGCCGACCAGGGGATGCAGGTGCGTTCCGCGGCGTTCATCGCAGATCCAGCCGGTTATGCCGATGTGCAGGTCCATGTCCAAATAGGCGAACAATGCTTCACGCTCGCCGGTAAAACAGTGCACCACGGCACCGCTCAGGTGGTCGCGGTAGCCCTTGAGGATGGCCAGTAAGCGCTCGCTGGCATCACGTTCGTGCAGAAACACCGGCAAGCCCAGTTCGGCAGCGAGCGCCAGTTGAGCTTCCAAGGCCTTTTCCTGCAGCGGGCGAGGGGAGAAGTCGCGGTTGAAGTCAAGGCCGCATTCGCCGACTGCCCGTACCCGCTGCTCATTCAGCAATTGGCGCAGCTGACGCTCGCTGTTGGCATCCCAGGATTTGGCATCGTGAGGGTGCACGCCAGCGGTGGCGAACAGGTGTTCAGCGCTTGCATCCAGCTGCTGGCACAGCTCCAGCGCCTGCTCGCTGACCGCCAGGCTGGTGCCCGTCAGGACCATCTGCGCCACGCCAGCTTCGATGGCGCGCTCGACGATGGCCGCCTGTTGGTCGTGGAAACTGCTGTTGGTCAGGTTGACGCCGATATCGATCAGTTGCATGGTGCTATCTCGTGCCGCGGGGCGGCCAGCATAGCAAAATCCGCGTTTTTCGGAAAAAACCAAGAACTTCATGCTGTTGCCGTGGTCTTCTGCCGTCATTTATCACGAAGCGGCGATGCCACATGAACGCCGCCCACCGACCTCGGACACGCTCTCGCATGCTGCGATACTTGCTGACCTTCCTGCTGATGCTTGGGCTGACCACTGCCGGTGCTGCCCACGCACGCCTGCCAGGGCCGCAGCAAAATATCCCGCCCAGCAAGCTGCGTGACCTGCAGCAGATCCGTAGCAGCAAGGTGCTGCGGGTGTTGGTCAATCAAAGCCGCAACAGCTCTGGCGAGGTCAAGGGCGAGCCGGTCGGCATCGAATACTATCGCCTGCGCGCGCTTGAGCATTACCTGAATGCTCGGGCTGGCGATGGGCAGCAGATTCAGTTGAAACTCATCCCCCGCGCCAAAGAGCAGTTGCTGGGTGCCCTGCAGCGCGGCGAAGGGGACTTGGCTGCCCCGGGTGAACTGCTCGACCCGGTGGTGGTGCGGGGCGTCAGCAGTAGCGCGCCGGTGCTCGACCAGGTGCCGCTGATGCTGGTCGGGCGCAAAGGCGAGCGCGGCTTCAGCCATGTCGAGCAGTTGTCGGGGCGTACGGTCGCCTTGACCAGTGCCAGTGCCGCCGGGCCTTTGATCCAGCAGGTGAACCAGCAATTGGCCTTGCGCAAGCGTGCGCCGATCAAGGTGGAGTGGGTCGACTCGACCCTGGCGGTGGAAGACGTGCTGGAAATGGTCCAGGCCGGTATCTATCACCTGACAGTGGTCGAGCGCCCGATTGCCCTGCGTTGGGCCAGGGTGATGCCGCGTCTGCGCCTGGACAGCCGTGTGCACCTGGGGGCGCCGCAAGCCATGCGCTGGTACGTGGGGCGCGACGCCCCGCAACTGCTGGCCAGCGTCGATCGCTTTCTGCAGGGTTACCGCGCACCGGATAACCAGGATGCCGCGTTCGAGCGCATCTACCGTCGCCAGTACCGCGTACACAACCCCTTGGCGAGCAAGGATCGGCAGCGGCTGAGCGCAGTGCGTGCGGTGCTGCAGAAGCATGGCGAGGCGCAGCAGATCGACTGGCTCAACCTGGCCGCGCTCGCCTTCAAGGAATCGACACTCAACCCATCGGCCCGCGGCACGGGCGGCGCCCATGGCCTGATGCAGATTACCCCGTCGGCCGCGCAACGGGTCGGGGTGAGCAATACCGCCACGGTCGATGGCAACGTCCAAGCCAGTGCCCGCTACCTGGCGCTGATCCGGCGCAAGTTCTTTGCCAGTGCCCAGATCAACGAGCGAGAGCGCATGGCGTTTGTGCTGGCGGCCTATAACCTGGGGCCTGAACGGGTCCAGGCGATGCGTGCCGAAGCCCGCCGTCGGGGGCTCAACGGCAACCAGTGGTTCTTCCAGACCGAGCGTATTGCGATGGAGCAGGTGGGCATGGGGCCAGTCAACTTCGTCAACAGTGTCAACAAGTACTTCCTGGCGTTCAACCGTGAGCGTGCTGTTCTGGAGCGAGTAGCCAAGCGCTGACAAATCGATTTTGTTGATTGTTATGTTGGGGTTTTTGCGATTTTCATATTCATTGAATTGATTATGATGGCGCCATTCCAACACAACTTCCCGGATTCAAGGACGCCACATCATGAACACCACCTCCCTCAACGCAGTGATCGCAACCCGTGCAGGCGCTGGCCTCAGCGTGATCCGTATCCTGGTCGGCATCATCTTCATGGCGCATGGCGCGCAGAAGCTGTTCGGCCTGTTTGGCGGCTATGGCCTGGAGGGCACCGGCCAGTGGATGGAAAGCATCGGGCTGGCACCGGGTTACCTGATGGCCTTGCTGTCTGGCAGCGCCGAGTTCTTCGGCGGCCTGGCCCTGGTGATCGGCCTGCTGGCACGCCCAGCGGCCCTGGCGCTGACGGTCACCCTGGTGGTGGCGATCTTTTCGGTGCACATCGGCAACGGCCTGTTCATGGCCAACAACGGTTATGAATTTGCCCTGGCGCTGCTGGCCGGCACCCTGGCGGTGATGATCGAAGGTGCAGGTCGCTTCTCCCTCGACCGCCTGATCGCCCGCTGACAGGCCCCGGGCCTCAAGCTGCATCGTGCAGCTTGAGGCTTGAATCTTTGCGCTTGTAGCTCTAGCATACCGCCTGCGCCGATTTAAACAGCTACTTGCGGGGCGCAGGAGAGGCCCCCTCCGGGTCATCCGAAATACCGCTAAAGCGCTGGTTCGGTGACGCCTCCCACCGCTGCCCAGCGGGATTCGCGAGGCGGAGAGAAGCACCATGAGTTGCCCACGTAGCCCACGTACTAGCGTCTGTTTGAGCCCGTTGCCTGCAAACGAGGCCTCCCGCACACCGCGCATCCTGCTCGGTGGCCAGCATCAGCCTACCCTTTTGCGTCATCTCGAAGGCCTTTCACGTCGCAAGGGCCAGGCGCGTGCCTTTCTAATCCAGTTCACCGAAACCTGCTGCCATCTCGCGCAGTACGGCAACGACCGTTTCGATTTGGCGGTCATTCAGGCCCCGGCCTCTGCCGAGGCTGCCGAAGTCATTGGCCATCTCACCCGCATCGCTCGTCAAGGCCTGATCACCCGCCGTTGAGGAGAACGCAGTTGAGCACCAACATCATCACCACCGAAGGCCATGAGGCCCTGAAAAAAGAGCTGGATCACCTGTGGCGTGTCTACCGCCCCGAGATCACCCAGAAGGTGACCTGGGCGGCATCGCTGGGTGATCGCAGCGAGAATGCCGATTACCAATACAACAAGAAGCTGTTGCGCGAGATCGACCGTCGGGTCCGGTACCTGCGCAAGCGCCTTGAGGATGTAAAGGTCGTGGCGTATTCGCCAGAGCAGGAAGGGAAGGTGTTTTTCGGTGCCTGGGTCGAGATCGAGAACGACGAGGGCGAGACCAAGAAGTTTCGCATTGTCGGGTATGACGAGATCTATGGGCGTAACGACTACATCTCGATCGACTCACCCATGGCCCGTGCCTTGCTCAAAAAGGAGGAGGGCGACGAGGTGGTGGTGCAGACCCCGACCGGCGACGCGGCCTGGTACGTCAACAGCATCAGCTACGTGTAGGAACGGCCCTAGGGGTATAACGCGGTCGATGTGGGAGCGGCCTTGTGCCGCGATGGGCCGCAGAGCGGCCCCAGCATTCTTAAGTGAACAGCATCACGCTCCTGTAGCAGTTTTTTCACCCCTCCCGCAACACCGTCAACGGGCTGGCATTGAGCGCCCGCCGCGTGCCGAGCACCCCAGCCCCCCCCACCAGCACCGCCCCTGCCAGCGGTAGCACAAGCAGCCACGGGTGCGGGTTCCATTGCAGGTCGAAGGCATAGCGGTACAGCACCAGCGTGATCAACTCGCAACCCAGTGCAGCCAGCAACCCGCTGGCTGCGCCCAGTAGGCCAAACTCGATACGTCTTGCCTTGACCAGCAATGGCCGTGCCGCGCCCAGTGCCCGCAGCAGGGCGCCTTGGCGAATGCGTTCGTCCAGTGTTGCCTGCAAGCCGGCGAACAGCACCGCCAAGCCTGCCGCCAAGACGAACAGTAGTACGTACTCGACCGCCAGGGTGACCTGAGCAAGGATGCTGCGCAGCTGATCCAGCAACGCGTCAACCTGCAGGATGGTCACCGCCGGGAAAGCCCGTGACAGCGCGACCACATCCAGGTCATGGCCTGGGGCCAGATAGAAGCTGGTGAGGTAAGTCGTGGGCAACCCCTGCAGCGTGCCAGGCTGGAAGATCATGTAGAAGTTCGGCTGGAAGCTGTCCCAGTGCACGCTGCGCAGGCTGCTGACCCGGGCCTGGCGCTGCTGGCCACCGATGTCGAAGGTCAGCAGGTCACCCAGTTGCAGCTTCAGGCTCGTGGCCAGTTCGGCCTCCACCGAAACGCCCGGTATCTCGTCGCCCGACGGCAGTGCCTGCCACCATTCGCCTGCCGTCAGTGCATTGCCATTGGGCAGTTCGGCGGCCCAGGTCAGGCTGAGGTCGCGTTGCACGGCGCGCTCGCCGGCGGAGTCCTTGCTGACGATCTGCTGCACCGGTTGCTGGTTGATCTGGATCAGGCGGCCGGGCGTTACCGGGTACAGCGGTGCCGAGGCCGCATTGACCTGCTGCAGGTGCTGAGCGAAGGGCTCGCGATCATCCGGCAGGATGTTCAGGGCAAAGTGGTTGGGGGCATCCTTGGGCAATTGTGCCTGCCAGGTGTCGAGCAGCTCGGCACGCAGCAATGCGACCAGCGCCATGGCCAGCAGAATCAGGCCAAAAGCCAGGGCCTGGCCAGCGGCAGCCAACGGATGGCGCAACAATTGCCCGAGCCCAAGGCGCCAGGCAAGCGGGGCACCGACCAACAGTTGGCGCAAGCTGCGCAGGCCCAGTAGCAGCAGGCCGCCGAGCACCACCGCCGCGACCAGGCCACCGCCCAGCAGTGCGAAGGTCAGCAGCAGGTCTAGGCTCAGGCGCCACATGATCAGGCCCAGGGCCAACAAGGCGGCGCCATACACCAGCCAACTGCTGGGTGGCACTGGCAGCAGGTCACGGCGCAGCACGCGCAGCGGGGGTACCTGGCCGAGGGCGGCAATGGGCGGCAGGGCGAAGCCAGCCAGGGCGACCAGCCCGGTGCCGATGCCGGCCAACGCGGGTACGACACCGCCTGGCGGAACCACGCTCGGCAGCAGGCCGTGCAGCAGCCGGAACAGGCCCAGTTGCGCCAACCAGCCGAGCAGGGCGCCTGCCACGGCAGCCACCAGGCCAAGCATGGCCAGCTGTACACAGTACAGACCCAGGGCCTGCCGACGGGAAAGGCCCAGGCAGCGAAGCAGCGCACTGGCATCCAGGCGCCTGGCGGCGTAGCGGCTGGCCGACATGGCCACGGCGACGCCGGCCAGCAATACCGCCACCAGGCTTGCCATGTTCAGGTAGCGCTCGGCTTTGCTCAGGGCGCCCCCGATCTGGCGGTTGCCATCGCGGGTGTCGAGCAGGCGCTGGTTGGCCGCGAGGTTTTTCTCCACGGCCTGGCGATACTGGGCCAGCGCTTCGACGTCGCCGCGCCACAGGTCGCGGTAGGACACCCGGCTGCCCGGCTGGATCACCCCGGTCGCCGCCAGGTCCGCCAGGTTCATCATTACCCGCGGGGTCAGGCTATAGAAGTTGTTGGCGCGGTCCGGCTCGTAGGTCAGTACGCGGCTCATGCGCAGGGTTTTCATGCCCACGTCGATGCTGTCACCGATCGCTAGCCCCAGCGCGGCCAGCAGCCTTGGTTCGACCCAGGCCTCCCCGGGCGCCGGGCCACCCCCGGGGGTTTCCTGGGCATAGGGGGCGGCGGCACTGCGGACTTGCCCGCGCAGGGGGTAGGCGCCGTCGGCGGCCTTGACGCTGGACAGCTGGATGCCGCTGTCACCGCCCACCACGCTGGTGAATTCGACCACTTGGGCGTGGCGCAAGCCGAGGGCCTTGCCTGCGCTGATCTGTTCGTCCCGGGCAGGTGCGCTGCCTTGCAGCACCAGGTCGGCACCGAGGAATTCGCTGGCACGTAATTGCATGGCGCCGTTGAGGCGGGCACCGAAGTAACCAATCGCCGTACTGGCCGCAACGGCCACCAGCAGGGCAAAGAACAGCACGCGCACTTCGCTGGCGCGGATGTCGCGTAGCAACTGGCGCAACGCCAGGCCGCACAATCGGGAGAAGGGCATGCTGGTCATGGGCTCAGACCTCCACCGGGGCCACCAGGCGGCCGGCGTCCAGGCGGATAAGGCGCCGACAGCGTCTGGCCAGGCGTTCGTCATGGGTGACCAGTACCAAGGTGGTGCCGCGCTCCTTGTTCAATTCGAACAGCAGGTCGCTGATGCGCTCGCCCGTGTGGCTGTCGAGGTTGCCGGTGGGCTCGTCGGCGAACAGCACGGCAGGTTGTGCCGCGAACGCGCGGGCAATCGCCACCCGTTGTTGTTCGCCACCGGACAGCTGGCGTGGCGTGTGGCTCAGGCGCTTGCCAAGGCCAACCCGTTCGAGCAAGGTGCGGGCGTGTTCGCGGGCATCACGGCGGCCGTCCAGCTCCAGAGGCAGCATGACGTTCTCCAAGGCGTTGAGGCTGTCCAGCAACTGGAATGACTGGAATACGAAGCCGACATGCTCGGCGCGCACACGGGCGCGCTGGTCTTCGTCCAGTGGGCCCAGGTCATGCCCGGCGAGGATGACCTTGCCGGCGCTGGGCTGATCGAGGCCGGCGAGCAGGCCGAGCAACGTCGACTTGCCGGAGCCCGAAGCACCGACGATGGCCAGGCTGTCGCCTTGGGCGAGATCGAGGGAGAGGGCGTGGAGGATGGTCAGATCGCCTTCCGCGCTGGGGACCACTTTGCTAAGGTTCTGCGCAACGAGAATGCTGGGGCCCATGGAGAATCCAATGCGAATGTGGTGGTTGAGTGCCGGTCTGGCCTTGTGTTGCCTGGCCCAGAGCGCCACGGCGGGAACGGTGCTGGTGGTTGGCGATAGTATCAGCGCCGGTTTTGGCCTGGATAGCCGCCAGGGGTGGGTCTCTTTGTTGCAGACCCGGCTCAAGGACGAAGGTTTCGATGATCAGGTGGTCAACGCGTCGATCAGCGGCGACACCAGTGCAGGAGGCCAGGCGCGGCTGCCGGCGCTGCTTGCAGCGCACAAGCCGGCGGTGGTGGTGCTGGAGCTGGGCGGCAATGACGGGCTGCGCGGGCAGCCGCCGCAGCAATTGCAACAAAATCTTGCTTCGATGATCGAGAGCGCTCGGCAAGCGGGTGCCAAGGTGCTGCTGCTGGGGATGCGCCTGCCGCCCAACTATGGTGTGCGTTACACCACGGCGTTTGCCCAGGTGTATGAACAGTTGGCTGCGGAAAAACAGGTGCCGTTGGTGCCGTTTTTCCTGGAGGGTGTGGGCGGTGTGCCGGCGCTGATGCAAGCTGATGGCATCCATCCTGCGCAAGGTGCCCAGCAGCGCCTGCTGGAAAATGCCTGGCCGGCGATAAAACCCTTGCTGTGACGCTTTAAACGGGGCCGGCTTTCGGCTAAGGTTGCGCCCCCCGTTTCGAGAGCCCCCGATGCCGCGCCCTGCCTGGTCCCTTTATGCCTACCAACTGATCGAGCCTGACGAACAGCTCGACCTGTTTGCCTGCCAGGAAATTCGCGTCCACCTGGCGGCCCGCCAGCTTGAGCTGGGCGTGCCGGTTGACCGTACCTTGTGCGGCGGTTTGCTGCCCGCGCAGCCGCGCTGGTCCGGGGTGCAACGGTCGATCTACCGCGACGACCGCCTGTGCGCGCTCTGCCGCGCCATTCTCGACGCCCAGCGGCGCGGCATGCGCCCGGTGTGGCCGCAGCTTTGATGCCAAACCTGACACACCTTTCATCATCTGAAACGCTTGCGTGACGCCAATGCCTCCCGCTTGCATCGGTGCGGGTGTACAATCGATCCTCTTGACCCACCTTTCGAAGGATTTACCGGATGTTGCCGCGCTTTCCTGCCGTCACCCGTAGCCTGTCCCTGGCCGCCCTGCTGGTAGCGGGCCCCGCTGCTGCGCTGGAGCTGCCATTGCCACCCCCCGGTGAAGACATTGTCGGCCAGGTGCAGGTGATCAAGGCAAAGTACGAAGACACCTTCGCCGATATCGGCACTGCCAACGACCTTGGCTACCTGGAAATGATCGCCGCCAACCCGGGCGTTGACCCTTGGTTGCCGGGTGCCGGTACCGAAATCATCCTGCCGACCCGCTATGTGCTGCCGCCGGGGCCGCGCGAAGGCGTGGTCATCAACCTGGCCGAGTACCGGCTTTACTACTACCCGAAAGGGCAGAGCGTGGTGTACACCTTCCCGCTGGGCATTGGTCGTGAAGGTTGGGGTTCGCCAATCGCCAATACCAAGATCACCGCCAAAACCCCGAACCCGACCTGGACCCCGCCCGCTTCGATTCGCGCCGAGCACGCCGCCGACGGCGACATCCTGCCGACCGTGGTGCCTGCCGGGCCGGACAATCCGCTGGGCCCGTTCAAGTTCACCCTGGGTGTACCGGGTTACCTGATTCATGGTTCAAACAAGAAGTTTGGCATCGGCATGCGCACCAGTCACGGTTGCTTCCGCATGCTCAACAACAACGTGGTCGAGCTGTCGAAGATGGTGCCGGTAGGTACCCCAGTGCGCATCATCAACGAGCCTTACAAGTTCGGTATCAGTGCTGGCAAGGTCTACCTCGAAGCGCACACGCCGTTGGACGATCAAGGTAATCCGTCGGTGGTGGATAAGCACACTGCGGTTATCAATGCATTGCTCAAGCGTGAAGACCTGGCGAACAACCTGCGCATGAACTGGGACATGGTGCGTGACGTGGTCGCCGCTGAAGATGGCATGCCCGTCGAAATTGCCGTCCCAGTCGATAATCAGGGTACGGCGCCGATGGTTTCGAGCATCCCGCCTGAACTGCAGTAAGCGTTCGCGAGCTGCCCAGGGCCTGCCTTAGTGCAGGCCTTTTCGTTTGTGCACTGCGTGTTGCGGGGCAATAAAAAAGCCGACCCACAAGTGGGTCGGCTTCATAACAATCCGTGAGGACTATTACTTGCGGCTGGCTTTGTCCAGCATACGCAGAGCGCGCTCATTGGCTTCGTCAGCGGTTTGCTGAGCCTTCTGAGCGGCTGCCAGTGCGTCGTCAGCCTTACGGTAGGCTTCGTCTGCACGAGCTTGAGCGCGAGCTGCTGCGTCTTCAGTCGCAGTCAGACGAGCTTCGGTTTCTTTGGATACGCTGCTGCAACCGGTAGCCAGAACTGCGGCCAGAGCCAGAGCAGAGAATTTCAGAACGTTGTTCATCGTGTTCCCCTTCAAGGACTTTCTATTAAAGAGCCATCTCTCGGAAAAGAGAAACTGGCCGGCGTACATAGTACCCATTACTTGTAGTAAGTAAACTGACAGAGCGCAAGAACTGCAAAAAAAATGTTGCTCCAGGTCACGCCGACAAGATTTGCGACGCGTTTGTGAAAAAAACGTACAGGGGGCGCAACCGTCTGTACTACGGGAACTTTTTTGTTGAACTAACGGTGACTTTGTCTGTCGTTCAGCGTCTTAAGCCCTACAACATCCGGCGGCTGTTGGCGTAATGGGAAGAGTCCATTAGCGACGTTTTTTGCCGTTTTTTAACCGTTGCCACCTTGAGCAATCCTGCTTGCCGCGCCTACTATCTTGTGAATGCCCGACGGTAGAACGATTGCAATCGTCCTGTGGTCCAAGGGGCAACAGGTGGCGTAGAGGATTCTGTGCCGGATAAACCACCATCGGTTAAGGTATGGGTCTGCCGAGAAGACCTGCGAGGAGTAGTGATGAGCGAAGCGCTGACCATCCACCATGACCAGGCCGGTCATCAGTTCGAGACCAACGTGGACGGTCATCGTGCCTATCTGACGTACATGGATCTGGGCAAGCAGACGCTGGACATCTATCGCACCTTCGTGCCTAACGCCCTGCGCGGGCGTGGCATTGCCGCAGCGCTGACCGAGCGGGCCCTGGAGTATGCCGAGCAGATGGGGTACACGGTGATTCCGTCGTGCTCTTATGTAGAACGCTACATGGAACGCCAGCAGCGTCATTCGAGCAAAGTCTGAACCTGTAAAAAAAAGGGCCGCTTAGCGGCCCTTTTTTTTGTCAGCCGCGCTGGCGCTGCGGCAGTACATCCTTGAGCTTGGCGTGCATGCTGCGCAAGGTCTTCTCAGTCGCAGACCAGTCAATACAGGCGTCGGTCACCGAAACACCATATTGCAGTTCGTTCAGGTCTTTCGGAATCGACTGGCAGCCCCAGTTCAGGTGGCTCTCGACCATCAGGCCGATGATCGACTGGTTACCTTCGAGGATTTGGTTGGCGACGTTCTCCATCACCAGTGGCTGCAGGGCCGGGTCCTTGTTGGAGTTGGCGTGGCTGCAGTCGACCATGATGTTGGCCTTGATCTTGGCCTTGGCCAGGTCCTGTTCGCACAAGGCGACGCTGACCGAATCATAATTCGGCTTGCCATTGCCGCCGCGCAGCACTACGTGACCGTAAGGGTTGCCCTTGGTGGTGACGATGGAGACGCCGCCTTCCTGGTTGATGCCAAGGAAGCGGTGCGGTTTGGACACCGACTGCAGGGCGTTAATCGCAACGGTCAGGCCGCCATCGGTGCCGTTCTTGAAGCCGACCGCCGAAGACAGGCCCGAGGCCATTTCGCGGTGGGTCTGGGATTCGGTGGTGCGGGCGCCGATGGCCGACCAACTGATCAGGTCCTGCAGGTACTGCGGGGAGATCGGGTCGAGCGCTTCGGTAGCGGTCGGCAGGCCCATTTCAGCCAGGTCCAGCAGCAGTTGGCGGCCGATGTGCAGGCCGTCCTGGATCTTGAACGAGTCATCCAGGTACGGATCGTTGATCAGGCCTTTCCAGCCTACGGTGGTGCGCGGCTTCTCGAAGTACACGCGCATGACCAGATAGAGGGTGTCGGACACTTCCGCAGCCAATACCTTCAGGCGTTCGGCGTACTCGTGGGCAGCCTTGATGTCGTGGATGGAGCAGGGGCCGACCACGACGAACAGGCGATGGTCCTTGCCGTCGAGAATATCGCGCACCACTTGGCGGCCGGCAGTCACGGTCTGCAGGGCCGTGGCGCTGAGGGGGATTTCCTTCTTGAGCTGATCGGGCGTGATCAGGGTCTCGTTGGAGGCAACGTTTAAGTCGTCGATCGGTAAATCAGCCATCGTGTTACTCGTCAGGTCACGGGTGCCGGCCGCCAGCAATCCCCGTGCGGCCCAGCAGCAAGAATGTTCGCAGCGGGGAGCCGAACCTTAGCGCGTTACAGGTGGCGCGACAATGGGCTTTGGCCCGTCAGGGCAGGGATTTTCCCGTGCTGGCGGCGCCGTTGCGCGATTGGGGTGCCCAGCGGGCTGCAACCGGTGTAAAAAAGCGCTCTGACATTTACCTGGAGATCGGCATGCATCCGCGCAAACCACGTATCGGGATCATCGGCAGTGGTGCCATCGGCGGCTTTTATGGGTTGATGCTGGCGCGGGCCGGTTTCGACGTGCACTTCCTGCTGCGCAGCGAATACGAGGTGGTGCGCGACCAGGGGCTGGTGCTTGAAAGTGCCGTGCATGGCCCGTTGCAGATGCAGGTTCAGGCGTATGCCAATGTTGTCGACATGCCAAAATGCGACTGGTTGCTGGTGGGCGCCAAGGCCACCAGCAACGACCAGCTGGCGCCGCTGATCGTGCAGGCCGCTGCACCTGACGCACGCGTGGTGCTACTGCAGAATGGCCTGGGCGTGGAGGAGCAACTGCGCCCGGCATTGCGCGACGACATGCACCTGCTCGGCGGCCTGTGCTTCATTTGCGTCAATCGCCAGGCCCCGGGGGTGATCCGCCATCAGGCACTGGGTGCGGTCAACCTGGGCTATCACAGTGGGCCGGCAAGCGAGGGTGGTGCTGCGCTGGTCAAGGAGGGGGCAGGGCTGTTCCAGGCGGCGGGTATCGATTCGCAGGCCATGGACAACCTGAGCCAGGCCCGTTGGCAGAAGCTGGTGTGGAACGTGCCGTATAACGGGCTTTCGGTGTTGCTCGGCGCCAGCACCGCGCCGCTGATGGCCGCCCCGCATAGCCGGGCGCTGATCCAGGCGTTGATGGACGAGGTGGTGCAAGGCGCTGCAGCGTGTGGCCATGTGCTGCCCGAGGGGTATGCCGAGCATCTGTTCCAGGTCACCGAACGGATGCCCGACTACTGGCCAAGCATGTACCACGACCATGCCCAACAGCGCCCGCTGGAGCTTCAGGCCATTTATGGCGAGCCGCTGGCGCGCGCACGGGCGGCGGGCTGCAGCTTGCCGCGCATGCAGATGCTGTACCAGGCGCTGTCGTTCATCAGCCGCGATACACGCCCCATCTGACGCCTCCTGCGGCCCGCGCCAGCAGCACGCCGGACGGCAAAGCGTGCGTGCGGCGCGCTGCTAAGCTGAAGCTTGCTCTGCCGCAGCGGCAGTCGAGGAGGTCGAATGATCCGCTCCATGCTGTACGCCACCGACCTCGGTGTCTACGCCCCTTTTGTCATGCAGCACGCCCTGGCATTGGCGCGCACGTTCAATGCCGAGTTGTATGTGATTCACGCCGTGGAGCCCATGGGCCAGTTCGCCGAGTCGCTGCTGCAAAGCTATCTCGATGAGCAGACGCTTGACCAGTTGCACAGCCAGGGCGTCAACACGGTCATGGCCAATATCGAACAGCGCGTGCTGGAAAATTTTCGCGATGAACTGGGCGAGGAGGCGGACCTTGCGGTCATCAAGGCGGTGCGTGTGCGCCAGGGTGACCCTGCCCAGGTCATACTCGACCAGGCGCAGCGCTTGAGCGTCGATTTGCTGATTTTCGGAAGCCACAGTGCCGGCGCGGGCGCTGATGTGCCGCTGGGGCGAACGGCGGTGCGGTTGCTGCAGTTGTCGCCTGTGCCGGTGTATATGGTGCCGCTTGCACAGCACCTGGGACGTAGGAAAACGTGAAGCTGGCCGTGGGCTATTACTGGGGCGCGTGTAACAAAATAGTTCTAGATTTATTTCCAGAACCACTAATATAGTTATATATCGTCGCTGCCTGCTGCCGCTGACTCACCGCTGAACCGAGGGAAACCTATGAAGCTTCAACAACTGCGCTACATCTGGGAAGTGGCGCACCACGACCTCAACGTCTCCGCGACGGCGCAGAGCCTGTATACCTCCCAGCCAGGTATCAGCAAGCAGATCCGTTTGCTCGAAGATGAGCTGGGCGTTGAAGTCTTTGCCCGCAGCGGCAAGCACCTGACCCGCGTCACGCCGGCAGGTGAGCGCATCATCAATACCGCTGGCGAAATCCTGCGCAAGGTCGAGAGCATCAAGCAGATCGCCCAGGAATTCTCCAACGAGAAGAAGGGCACCCTGTCCATCGCCACCACGCACACCCAGGCCCGCTACGCGCTGCCGCCGGTGATCAGCAGCTTCATCAAGCAGTACCCGGAAGTGGCCCTGCACATGCACCAGGGCTCGCCGATGCAAATTGCCGAGATGGCCGCTGATGGCACTGTCGACTTCGCCATCGCCACCGAGGCGCTGGAGTTGTTCGGCGACCTGATCATGATGCCGTGCTACAAGTGGAACCGCTGCGTGGTGGTTCCGCAGGGGCACCCGTTGACCAAGCTGCCGAAGCTGACCCTGGAAGCCGTTGCCGAATACCCGATCGTCACTTACGTGTTCGGTTTTACCGGCCGTTCCAAGCTGGACGAAGCCTTCAACCATCGCGGCCTGACGCCGAAAGTGGTGTTCACCGCCGCCGACGCCGACGTGATCAAGACTTACGTGCGCCTGGGTCTGGGTGTGGGCATCGTGGCCAAGATGGCCGTCGACACCAAGCTCGACAGCGACCTGGTGGCCCTGGATGCCAGCGAACTGTTCGAGGCCAGCATCACCAAGATCGGCTTCCGCCGTGGCACCTTCCTGCGCGGCTTCATGTGCGACTTCATCGAGAAGTTCGCCCCGCACCTGACCCGCGAAGTGATGGCCAAAGCCATCCAGTGCCATAACAAGCAAGAGCTTGAAGAGCTGTTCGAAGGCGTCGAGCTGCCGGTGCACTAAGCCATTCGAGCATGAAAAAACCGGCCCAGTGGGCCGGTTTTTCTTTACCTGTCGATCAGCCCTTGCTGATCAGGTTGCCGGCGTGCAGGCCGCATTCCTTCTGGGTCGACTCTTCCCACCACCAGCGGCCTTCGCGCTCGTGCTGGTTCGGCAGCACCGGGCGTGTGCACGGTTCGCAGCCAATGCTGATGAAGCCGCGCTCGTGCAGGCTGTTATAGGGCAGCTCGAGCATGCGGATGTAGCCCCACACTTCTTCGCTGCTCATCTGTGCCAGCGGGTTGAACTTGTACAGGGTGCGCTCGGGCGTAGAGAAGGCGCTGTCGATTTCCAGTGCCGCCACCTGGCTACGCGTGCCTGGGCTCTGGTCGCGACGCTGGCCGGTGGCCCAGGCGCTTACCGTGGCCAGTTTGCGGCGCAGGGGTTCGATCTTGCGGATGCCGCAGCACTCGCCGTGGCCGTCCTTGTAGAAGCTGAACAGGCCCTTTTCCTTGACGAACGGGTCGAGTTTGCTGCGATCCGGGCTGAGGATCTCGATCGGCAGGTTGTACTGCTCGCGGACCTGGTCGATGAAGCGGTAGGTCTCCGGGTGCAGGCGGCCGGTGTCGAGGCTGAAGACCTTGACCTGTTTGTTCAGCTTCCAGGCCATGTCGACCAGCACCACATCCTCGGCGCCGCTGAAGGAGATCCACAAGTCGTCGCCGAAATGCTCGAAGGCGAGTTTCAGGATGTCTTGCGGGGACTTGTTGGCATAGGTCGCGGCGAGGGCGGCGACGTCGAAGGGTTGGCTCATCAGGCGGTTTCCATCTTGGCTGTGGCGCTGTGCGCTCGTAATGAGGTGATGGTAACAAAAAATGCTGGGTTAGACGCCTGGCATAAAGGCCTTGTGGCGCCGAATCAGAGCTGTTGCAAGGTCTCCATCAGCACCCGCACCTTGGCAATCGATTCTTCGTATTCCGACGCCCAGTCGGAGTCCGCCACCACTGCGCCGCCGCCCCAGCAGCTGACCTGGCCATCCTTCACCAGCAAGCTGCGAATGGCGATGGAGCTGTCCATCTCGCCGCGCACATCCACGTACAGCAACGAGCCGCAATACAGTGCACGGCGGCTGGGCTCCAGTTCGTCGATGATCTGCATGGCGCGGATCTTCGGCGCCCCGGTGATTGAGCCGCCGGGGAAGCTGTCGCCGATCAGGTCGAGTGGGTCCTTGTCGGTGGCCAATTGCCCGGTGATGCTGCTGACCAAGTGGTGAACGTTGGGGTAGCTTTCCAGGCTGAACAACTCGGGCACCTTGACCGAGCCGATCTGGCAGGTACGGCCCAGGTCGTTGCGCAGCAGGTCG
This sequence comes from Pseudomonas sp. DCB_AW, assembly GCF_026240895.1. Classification (NCBI taxonomy): domain Bacteria; kingdom Pseudomonadati; phylum Pseudomonadota; class Gammaproteobacteria; order Pseudomonadales; family Pseudomonadaceae; genus Pseudomonas; species Pseudomonas sp. DCB_AW. The sequence continues at coordinate 16,858 of NZ_JAPFCE010000018.1, read as the reverse complement.
ACGATCATCAAGTTTTCCGAGCGGTCCTTGGGGCTGTGCAGCAGCTCTTCGGCGTTGCGGGCATCCTGGTCGGGGTTGCTTGAGCGTGGCCGGGTACCCTTGATCGGGCGAGTCTCGACCAGCCCTTGGCTGACGCGAATGAACCGCTCCGGCGAGAAGCTCAGCAGTGCGCTGCCATCGGCCAGTTGCTGGTAGCCGGAGAATGGCGTCGGGCACGCTTTGCGCAGCGCCTGATAGGCGCGCCACGGGTCGCCCTGGCACGGTGCGCGGAAGCGTTGTGTCAGGTTGATCTGGTAGCAATCGCCGGCCTGAATGTAGCGTTGCACCTGGTCGAACGCTGCTTGGTAGTGCTCGGGCTTCAAGTCGCCGGTCATGTTGGCCAGCAGGTGGAAATCGCCAGTTGCAGCACAATCGGGGGCTTCGAACAGGGCAATCAGGCGCTCGCGCTCAGCGCTTGCCAGGCTTGGGTGGAACACCAGCTGGCTGGTTGCCAGCGTATGGTCGGTCACCAATGCCCAGCGGTAAAGGCCAAGTTGTGCATCGGGCAGGCCGAGGTCATCGAGGGCCAGGCTGGGCAGGTTTTCCAGGCGCCGGCCGAAGTCGTAGCTGAGGTAGCCGATCAGGCCGCCGGCAAACGGCAGTTCCACCCCAACCGGCAAGTCGGCGTGGCCCAGTTGCGCCAGCCCTGCGCGCAGCCGTTGCAGGAAGGCGCGGCCGTCCTCGTCTTCGTGGGCTTGTAGGTGTTGCACGGGCCAGGCGCTGAGCAAGTCGAAGCGGCCGCGTTCAGCGCCGGGGCGGGCACTGTCGAGCAGAATCGCGCCGGGCGCCTGGCGCAGGCGGGCGAAATAGGCGGCAGGGTCAGGCTGGTAGGGCAGGGGGTGGAGCGTACAGGTCGGCATCAGTGTGGACGGCGATGTAAAAGCGAGGAGGGCGATTGTAGACCTGTGTAGGAAATGCGCCTAGCGTTAGCGCGACATTCAACATTGTGTTTTGCCCATTCGCAGCACAAGGCTGCTCCTACAGGGAAGGGCTGCGCGGTACCTGTAGGAGCAGCCTTGTGCTGCGAATGGCTGCAAAGCAGCCCCGGCAATTTCAGCGCGGATGCACGTGCCCGAACAGCCCTTGCGAGACACGAACGCGCTGTTCGGCATCCTCGGTCACACCGTCCTTGGCCAGCGCCTCGATGTGCGCCTCGATGGCGTGGGTGCGCTGGGTCAGCCCGCAGTCGTTGGCAATCTGGATGTTCAGGCCTGGGCGGGCGTTGAGTTCCAGAATCAGCGGGCCCTTTTCCTGGTCCAGCACCATGTCCACACCGATGTAGCCCAGGCCGCACAGCTCGTAGCAGCCGGCCGCAAGCTTCATGAAGCCGTCCCAGTTCGGCAGTTGCACGCCGTCCACGGCGTTGGTGGTGTCCGGGTGCTTGCTGATGATGTTGTTCAGCCAGGTGCCGCGCAGGGTCACCCCCGTGGCCAGGTCGACACCCACGCCGATGGCGCCCTGGTGCAGGTTGGCCTTGCCGCCGGACTGGCGGGTCGGCAGGCGCAGCATGGCCATGACCGGGTAGCCCATCAACACGATGATGCGGATGTCCGGCACGCCTTCGTAGCTGATGCTCTTGAAGATCTGGTCGGGCGTGACCCGGTACTCGATCAGCGCCCGGTCGCGGTGACCACCCAGCGAGTACAGGCCGGTAAGGATGCTCGAGATCTGGTGCTCGATTTCCTCGTGGCTGATGATCTTGCCCGACACCGTGCGGTAGCGGTCCTCGAAGCGGTCGGCGATCACCAGGATGCCGTCACCGCCGGCGCCTTGCGCCGGTTTGATGACGAAGTCACTGCGCCCGCCGATGATTTCATCGAGCTTCTCGATCTCTTTCTCGGTCTCGATGACGCCGTACATTTCCGGCACATGAATGCCGGCCGCGAGCGCACGCTCTTTGGTGATGATCTTGTCGTCGACGATCGGGTACAGGTGGCGCTTGTTGTACTTCAGGACATAGTCCGCATTGCGCCGGTTGATACCCATGATGCCCCGGGCCTCCAGGGCTTTCCAGGTCTTGATCAGTCCGAACATCAGGCATCAGCCTTCTTCAGGAACGCCTTGAAGCGAACGAGCTCGGTCAGGCGGTAGCCGCGGTAGCGACCCATCGCCAGCATGAAGCCCACCAGAATCAGCAGCACCGCCGGGAAGGTGAAGACGAAGTACACCAGCTCCGGCACCATCATCAGCAGGTGCGCGACGGACGCTGCGAACAGGGTGCCGATGGCCACTTTCATGGCATGGCCACCGCCGCGCTCTTCCCAGGTGATCGACAGGCGTTCGATGGTCATGGTCAGGATCACCATCGGGAACAGCGCCACCGACAACCCGCGCTCCAGGCCCAGCTTGTGGCTGAACAGGCTGATGGCGGCGATCAGCACCACCACGAAGGTCAGCACCACCGACAGGCGTGGCAGCATCTGCAGCTTGAGGTGTTCGAGGTACGAGCGCAGTGACAGGCCCAGCGCCGTGATCACCGTGAACAACACGATCCCGAAGCCCAGTTGGGTCTCGCGGAAGGCCAGTGCGATCAGTACCGGGGTGAAAGTACCCAGGGTCTGCAGGCCGATCAGGTTGCGCAGCACCAGGATCACCAGCACACCGATCGGGATCATCACCATGATCATGAAGGTCTGCTGGGTCTGCAGCGGCAGGCCGTACAGCGAGTACTCGAGGAAGTCGGCGTCGGTGTTCTCGTCGGTCAGCTTGGCCAGGCGGATGGCGTTCATCTCGCTGTTGTTCATGCTGAAGGTGACGTTGGCTTTCTTGCCGCCATCGACGGTGATCAGGTTGTCATCACCGGTCCACCACAGCAGGCGGTCGTTGGGCAGGCCTTGCTCGCCGGTGTCCGGGTTGAAGTACAGCCAGTCGTTGCCGTTGAAGCTGCGCAGCCACAGCTCTGGGGTCTGCGGGGTGTCGGCGACCAGGCGGATGGTGTGGACCTTTTCCATCGGCACGTGGGCGATGGACAACAGCAGGTCGATGACCTGGGCCTTCTTCATGGCCGAGGTGTCGCCGGCCAGCAGCAGCTTGACGTTGTCGTCGTTGAGGTTGTTGACCCGCTTGATGGTTTCGCTGACGAAGGTCTCAACGTCGGCCGAATGCTGGCGGATAGGCGCCATCAGGGCTTCGGCGGCGATCTTCTCGGGGCCGTCGACTGCCAGGCTGTCACGGAAGGTCGGGCCCTTGATGGTGGTCTTTTCGTTGCTGTAGCGCTTGGTCAGCACCAGGCGGTAGTAAAGCGTCTGGTTGCCGCTGGCGCGGCGTGCCGACCAGGTCACCTTGCGGTTGCCGTCGGCACGGTTGACGCTCACCCCATAGTTGTTGGAGATGAAGCTCTCGTTGAGGCTGACGTAGTCGCGGTTCAGTGGCGGCACGAACATCTGCACCTTGACCGGGTCCTTGGTGCTGGCCACGAACTCGACCTTGGCGTCGATATTCCACAGGTCGTCGGTTTCGTCTTCGGTCACCGGGATGCCGAGGAAGAAGATCTGATAAGCGGTGACCGCCACGCCCAGCAGCACCAGGACGGTGATCAGGACTTTCAGATGGAGGGTAAGAGAGCGCATCGGGATTACTCTGCTTTAGGAGCGTCGGTGGCACAGGCAGGTTTGCCGGCCGCGTATTTAAGGCTTGGGTCGACCAGCGCGTCGAAGTGCTTGAGCGCCTCGGAGCCGATCAGCAGCGGGAACTGGAACGCGCTGCGGTCGGTGAGGTTGACTTCGATGGTGCGCAGGGCCTGGCCCATGCAGATTTCGAGTTCGATGACCGGGCGCGCGGTGTAGGCCTTGCCCGATTCGGCATCGTAGTCGCCTGCCCGTCGCTTGATCTTGCTGACGCGCGCGAGGGGGCGTTCGATCGGGTGCGAATGGGCGGCATCGATGGCCAGGTAGAAACGCACCCAGCTCTCGCCGTTACGCTTGAAGCGCTTGATGTCGCGGGCGCTGAGCGAGGCGGTCTTGGCACCGGTGTCGAGCTTGGCGGCCACTTCCAGGTCCAGGTCGCCCAGCTTTGCGTATTCGTTGAGACCGTACACGGTCTTGCCCGCCGCTTGGCCGATGGCCGGCAGCAGGGTGAGGCATAGCAGCAATAAAACGGGTGTAAGTCTCATAATCCTGGCGCGGTACTGTGCAGGGTTCGGGGCAAGGCGACTGGCAACGACTGCGCAAGCTTCCTCGTTCATCTGTCAACAACATGAATAGATGACAGACACGCTATCCATACTCCGTCGGAGGCGCGGCATTCTATCACGCCGACGTCTTGACGCCAGCGCGTCGCGATCTGACAGCGGCGGGGCAGGGTTAGTTCGTTATTAGACGATTGTCGACAATGTTCATTTTGTCTTTGACTGATCGCGCTTAATTAGCTAATTTCTGGCCATGTGATTATCAGGGTGTCGACAATATGCTGGACCTATCCACTCCCAGCCCAGCGTTGGCGGACGAAACGGAAACCTTGTCCGAAAACGTCTTTCGGCGCATCCAAGCGGCCATCGTCAAGGGCGACATCGCCCCGGGCAGCAAGATCTCCGAGCCGGAGCTGGCGCGCACCTACGGCATCAGCCGCGGGCCGTTGCGCGAGGCCATCCACCGCCTCGAAGGCCAGCGCCTGCTGGTGCGCGTGCCGCATGTCGGGGCGCGGGTGGTGTCGCTCAACCATGCCGAGCTGATCGAGCTGTACGAAATCCGCGAATCGCTCGAAGGCATGGCCTGCCGCCTGGCCGCCGAGCGCATGAGCCAGGCCGATATCGACGAACTGCGCCGGGTGCTCGATACCCATGAGCGCGATGCGGCGTTCCAGGCGGGTGTCGGCTACTACCAGCAGGAAGGTGACTACGACTTCCACTACCGGATCATCCAGGGCAGCGGCAACCAGACCCTGGTCAAGATGCTGTGTGGCGAGCTGTACCAGCTGGTGCGCATGTACCGCATCCAGTTCTCCGCCACGCCCAATCGGCCACGCCAGGCGTTTGCCGAACACCACCGGATTCTCGATGCCATCGCCGACCGTGACGGTGAGCTGGCCGAACTCCTGATGCGCCGCCACATCGGCGCGTCCAAACGCAACATCGAGCGTCACTACCTGGACGCCAACGACAATAGCCCACGAGGTGATTCATGACTGTGAAGAGCACGCCCGGCCAACGTTTCCGCGACGCGGTTGCCGCCGAACATCCCTTGCAGGTAGTCGGCGCCATCAACGCCAACCATGCCCTGCTGGCCAAGCGCGCCGGCTTCAAGGCCATCTACCTGTCCGGTGGCGGCGTGGCCGCAGGCTCCCTGGGCCTGCCGGACCTGGGTATCAGCGGCCTGGACGATGTGCTCACCGATGTGCGCCGCATCACCGACGTCTGCGACGTGCCGCTGCTGGTGGATGTCGACACCGGTTTCGGTGCCTCGGCGTTCAACGTGGCGCGTACCGTGCGCTCGATGAGCAAGTTCGGCGCAGCTGCGATCCACATCGAAGACCAGGTTGGCGCCAAGCGTTGTGGCCACCGCCCGAACAAGGAAATCGTCACCCAGCAGGAAATGGTCGACCGTATCAAGGCCGCCGTCGATGCCCGTACCGATGACAGCTTCGTGATCATGGCGCGCACCGATGCCCTGGCCGTCGAAGGCCTGAATGCTGCGCTGGACCGTGCCGCAGCGTGCGTTGAGGCCGGCGCCGACATGATCTTCCCGGAGGCCATTACCGAGCTTTCGATGTACAAGACCTTCGCTGACCGCGTGCAAGCGCCGATTCTGGCCAACATCACGGAATTCGGCGCCACCCCGCTGTACACCACCGAAGAGTTGGCGTCGGTCGACGTGTCGCTGGTGCTGTACCCGCTGTCGGCGTTCCGCGCCATGAACAAGGCGGCCGAGAATGTCTACACGGCGCTGCGTCGTGACGGCACCCAGAAGAACGTGGTCGACACCATGCAGACCCGCATGGAGCTCTACGATGCCATTGGTTACCACGCCTTCGAGCAGAGCCTCGATGCGTTGTTTGCCCAGAAGAAAGGATAAGTGACTGCCTGTGCTGGCCTTTTCGCGGGACAAGCCCGCTCCCACAGGGGTGGCCCAGGTCCAAGGTATGGCGCTGTACCTGTAGGAGCGGGCTTGCCCGCGAAGAGGCCAGTACAGGCAAACCGAATTAGCCAGCAAGAAATCCATAACAAATTCAAGAAAGGAGAAACACCATGGCCGAAGCAAAAGTACTCAGTGGCGCAGGCCTGCGTGGCCAGGTGGCCGGCCAGACCGCACTGTCGACCGTTGGCCAGGCCGGTGCTGGCCTGACCTACCGTGGCTACGACGTCCGTGACCTGGCGGCGGGTGCTGAATTCGAAGAAGTGGCCTACCTGCTGTTGTACGGCGAGTTGCCAAGCAAAGCACAGCTGGCCGAATACAAGCACAAGCTCAAAGGCCTGCGTGACCTGCCGCAAGCCCTCAAGGAAGTGCTCGAGCGCATTCCACGTGACGCCCACCCGATGGACGTGATGCGCACCGGCTGCTCGGTGCTGGGCACCCTAGAGCCCGAACTCACCTTCGAAGCCCAGCATGACAAGACCGATCGCCTGCTGGCGCTGTTCCCGGCCGTGATGTGCTACTGGTACCGCTTCACCCACCATGGCGTGCGCATCGACTGCACCAGCGATGAAGACACCCTCGGCGGGCATTTCCTGCACCTGCTGCACGGCAAGAAGCCGAGCGAGTTGCATGTCAAGGTGATGAACGTGTCGCTGATCCTCTACGCGGAGCACGAATTCAACGCCTCGACCTTCACCGCACGCGTCTGCGCTTCGACCCTGTCCGACCTATACTCCTGCGTCACCGCCGCCATCGGCTCGCTGCGTGGCCCGCTGCACGGCGGTGCCAACGAAGCGGCGATGGAACTGATCGAACGCTTCCAGAGCCCGCAGGACGCCACGGCCGAGCTGCTCAAGATGCTGGAGCGCAAGGACAAGATCATGGGCTTTGGCCATGCCATCTACAAAGAGTCCGACCCGCGCAACGAGGTGATCAAGGGCTGGTCGAAGCAACTGGCTGACGAGGTCGGTGACAAGGTCCTGTACCCAGTGTCCGAAGCCATCGACAAGACCATGTGGGAGCAGAAACGCCTGTTCCCTAACGCCGACTTCTACCATGCGTCGGCGTACCACTTCATGGGCATTCCGACCAAGCTGTTCACCCCGATCTTCGTCTGCTCGCGCCTGACCGGCTGGGCGGCGCACGTGTTCGAACAGCGTGCCAACAACCGCATCATCCGCCCGAGCGCCGAGTATGTCGGCGTCGAACAGCGCCAGTTCGTGCCGATCGAGCAGCGCTGAATAGATCTAGAGAGGCAACCCGTTCCCTTGTGGGAGCGGGCTTGCCCGCGAAGGCGTCCGACTGGGCAATCGATGTGCACCTGCTGACGCCTTCGCGGGCAAGCCCGCTCCCACAGGGACGGAGCAACCTTCCGAATCCTGTGACCGAGCCTGATTCCATGATGAACACCGCATTCCGCAAGCACCTGCCAGGCACCGACCTGGACTACTTCGATGCCCGCGCGGCAGTCGAGGCTATCAAGCCCGGCGCCTACGACGGGTTGCCCTACACCTCGCGCGTGCTCGCCGAAAACCTGGTGCGCCGCTGCGACCCCGCCACCCTCGACGCCTCGCTCAGCCAACTGATCGAGCGCAAGCGCGACCTCGACTTCCCGTGGTTCCCGGCGCGCGTGGTGTGCCACGATATCCTCGGCCAAACCGCTCTGGTCGACCTGGCCGGCCTGCGTGACGCCATTGCCGACAAGGGCGGCGACCCGGCCCAGGTCAACCCGGTGGTGCCGGTGCAGTTGATCGTCGACCACTCCCTGGCGGTCGAGTGCGGTGGTTTCGACCCGCAGGCGTTCGAGAAAAACCGTGCCATCGAAGACCGCCGTAACGAAGACCGTTTCCACTTCATCAACTGGACCAAGAAGGCGTTCAAGAACGTCGACGTGATCCAGCCGGGCAACGGCATCATGCACCAGATCAACCTGGAGAAGATGTCACCGGTGATCCACAGCGACCGCGGCGTGGCCTACCCGGACACCTGCGTTGGCACCGACAGCCACACCCCGCATGTCGACGCCCTGGGCGTGATCGCCATTGGTGTCGGCGGGCTGGAAGCCGAGAACGTGATGCTCGGCCGCGCCTCGTGGATGCGCCTGCCGGAAATCGTCGGCGTCGAGCTGACCGGCAAGCTGGCACCGAACATCACCGCCACCGACCTGGTGCTGGCCCTGACCGAGTTCCTGCGTAAACAGAAAGTCGTCGGCGCCTACCTCGAGTTCCACGGCGAGGGTGCCCGTGCCCTGACCCTGGGCGACCGCGCGACCATCTCCAACATGGCCCCTGAATACGGCGCCACTGCAGCGATGTTCGCCATCGACCAGCAGACCATCGACTACCTCAAGCTGACCGGTCGCGAAGAGCAGCAGGTCAAGCTGGTGGAAACCTTCGCCAAGGCCACCGGCCTGTGGGCCGACAGCCTGGCCGGCGCCGTCTACGAGCGTACCCTGAGCTTCGACCTGTCGAGCGTGGTGCGCAACATGGCCGGCCCGTCCAACCCGCATGCCCGCGTGGCCACCAGCGACCTCGCGGCCAAGGGCATCGCCGGGGCCTGGGAAGATGTCCCGGGGCAAATGCCGGACGGCGCGGTCATCATCGCCGCCATCACCAGCTGCACCAACACCAGCAACCCGCGCAACGTGATCGCAGCGGGCCTTTTGGCACGCAATGCCAACAAACTGGGCCTGGCGCGCAAACCCTGGGTCAAATCTTCGCTGGCGCCAGGCTCAAAAGCTGTGCAGCTGTACCTGGAGGAAGCAGGGCTTGAGAAAGAGCTGGAGGACCTGGGCTTTGGCATCGTCGCTTTCGCCTGCACCACCTGCAACGGCATGTCCGGTGCGCTGGACCCGGTGATCCAGCAAGAGATCGTCGAGCGTGACCTGTATGCCACTGCGGTGTTGTCGGGTAACCGCAACTTCGACGGGCGCATCCACCCTTACGCCAAGCAGGCGTTCCTGGCCTCGCCGCCGCTGGTGGTGGCCTACGCCATCGCCGGGACCATCCGGTTCGACATCGAGAAAGACGTGCTGGGCGTGGTCGACGGCAAGGAAATCCGCCTCAAGGATATCTGGCCGAGCGATGAAGAAATCGACGCCGTGGTGCGTGCCTCGGTCAAGCCGGAGCAGTTCCGCAAGGTTTACATTCCGATGTTCGCCATCGAGGAAGACCGTGGGCCGAAGGTGGCGCCGCTGTACGCGTGGCGCCCGATGAGCACCTATATCCGCCGTCCACCGTACTGGGAAGGTGCCCTGGCCGGTGAGCGCACCCTGCGTGGCATGCGCCCGCTGGCGGTGCTGCCGGACAACATCACCACCGATCACCTGTCACCGTCCAACGCCATCATGATGGACAGCGCGGCGGGTGAGTACTTGGCGAAAATGGGCCTGCCGGAGGAGGACTTCAACTCCTACGCCACCCACCGTGGCGACCACCTGACCGCCCAGCGCGCCACCTTCGCCAACCCCAAGCTGTTCAACGAAATGGTGCGCAAGGATGACGGCAGCGTGAAGCAGGGCTCGTTGGCGCGCATCGAGCCGGAAGGCAAGGTTACCCGCATGTGGGAGGCAATCGAGACCTACATGGAGCGCAAGCAGCCGCTGATCATCGTCGCCGGTGCCGACTACGGCCAGGGCTCGTCCCGTGACTGGGCGGCCAAGGGGGTGCGCCTGGCGGGTGTCGAGGCGATCGTGGCCGAAGGCTTTGAACGCATTCACCGCACCAACCTGGTCGGCATGGGCGTGCTGCCGCTGGAGTTCAAGCCGGGTACGGACCGCAACACCCTGGGTCTGGATGGCAGTGAGACCTATGATGTGCTCGGTGAGCGCAAGCCGCGTGCAACGCTGACGCTGGTGGTTACCCGTCGCAATGGCGAGCGGGTCGAGGTGCCGGTAACGTGCCGCCTGGATACCGCCGAGGAAGTGTCGATCTACGAGGCGGGCGGGGTGCTGCAGCGCTTTGCCCAAGACTTCCTCGAAGCTTCTGCTTGAGTTTTTGGGGCTGCTTTGCAGCCCATTCGCGGGGCAAGCCCGCTCCCACAGGGTAGGTGTGGCGCTGCCGGTTTGCACTGTACCTGTGGGAGCGGGCTAGCCCCGCGAATGGGTCGCGTAGCGGCCCTAGGGTTATTGCATATTCAAACAGGACACTTAAGCAATGGCACACGCACCACAAATCAAGATCCCCGCCACCTACATCCGTGGCGGTACCAGCAAAGGCGTATTCTTCCGCCTGGACGACCTCCCCGAGCCGGCGCAGATCCCAGGCCCAGCCCGCGATGCGCTGCTGTTGCGGGTGATCGGCAGCCCCGACCCCTACGGCAAGCAGATCGATGGCATGGGCGGCGCCACCTCGAGCACCAGTAAAACGGTGATCCTCTCGCGCAGCATCAAGCCCGAACACGACGTCGACTATCTGTTTGGCCAGGTCAGTATCGACAAGGCCTTCGTCGACTGGAGCGGTAACTGCGGCAACCTGTCTGCCGCGGTCGGTTCCTTCGCCATCAGCAGCGGCCTGGTCGACCCGGCGCGGGTGCCGCGCAACGGCATCGCCACCGTGCGCATCTGGCAGGCCAACATCGGCAAGACCATCATCGCCCACGTACCGATCACCGAAGGTGAAGTGCAGGAAACCGGTGATTTCGAACTCGATGGCGTGACCTTCCCGGCGGCCGAGGTTCAGCTGGAATTCCTGGACCCAGCTGCCGACGAAGAGGGCGCAGGTGGGTCGATGTTCCCTACCGGCAACCTGGTAGATGACCTGGAAGTGCCAGGGGTTGGCACGTTCAAGGCAACCCTGATCAATGCGGGTATCCCGACCATCTTCGTCAATGCCAGCGATATCGGCTACACCGGCGCCGAGCTGCAGGACGCGATCAACGGTGACCCGCAAGCGCTGCTGCGCTTCGAGACAATCCGTGCCTATGGCGCCGTGCGCATGGGCCTGATCGAGCATGTCGACCAGGCGGCCGGGCGTCAGCACACGCCGAAAGTGGCCTTCGTCGCGCCACCGAGCACCTACACTGCGTCCAGTGGCAAGGTGGTTGCGGCGGCTGACATCGACCTGTTGGTGCGTGCGTTGTCCATGGGCAAGCTGCACCACGCGATGATGGGCACTGCCGCGGTCGCCATCGGTACCGCTGCCGCCATCCCAGGCACGCTGGTCAACCTCGCCGCCGGCGGGCGCGAGCGCAGTGCCGTACGGTTCGGTCACCCTTCCGGTACCCTGCGGGTTGGCGCCGAAGCGCGTCAGGTGAAGGGCGAATGGACGGTGACCAAGGCAATCATGAGCCGCAGTGCTCGCGTGCTGATGGAAGGCTGGGTGAGGGTGCCTGGCGATAGCTTCTGACGCACCACAGGCGCTCGGCGTTCGATGACTGGGGCCGCTTCGCGGCCCATCGCCGGCAAGCCGGCTCCCACACCGAACCTGTGGGAGCTGGCTTGCCGGCGATGGGCTGCCAGGCAGCCCCACAATCACAGGAGCTGCAAATGAGCGCCAACGTGGACCTTAACCAGCGCCCGGACTACGACCGGGTGCTGCAAACCCTCGCCGACTACGTCCTCACCTACCGGGTCGAATCCCCAGAGGCGCTGGACACCGCGCGCAACTGCCTGATGGACACCCTGGGCTGCGGCCTGCTGGCCCTGCGCTTCCCCGAATGCACCAAACACCTCGGCCCGTTGGTGGAAGGCACGGTGGTGCCGAATGGTGCCCGCGTGCCCGGCACCGCCTACCGCCTCGATCCGGTCAAAGCCGCCTGGGACATTGGCTGCATCGTGCGCTGGCTGGACTACAACGACACCTGGCTGGCCGCCGAGTGGGCGCACCCTTCAGACAACCTCGGCGGCATTCTGGCCGTGGCCGATCACCTGTCGCAAAAACACGTAGCAAAGGGTGAACGCCCACTGCTGATGCGCGAAGTGCTCGAAGCCATGGTCATGGCGCACGAGATCCAGGGCGTGTTGGCGCTGGAGAATTCGTTCAATCGCGTGGGCCTGGACCACGTGATCCTGGTCAAGGTGGCCTCCACGGCCGTGTGCGCCAAGCTGATGGGGGCCAGCCGCGAGCAACTGCTGTCGGCGTTGTCGCATGCCTTTGTCGATGGCCAGGCGCTGCGCACCTACCGCCATGCACCCAACGCAGGCTCGCGCAAGTCCTGGGCTGCTGGCGATGCGTCCAGCCGGGGTGTGCGCCTGGCCGATATCGCGCTGCGTGGCGAGATGGGGGTGCCTGGCGTGCTCACGGCGCCGCAATGGGGCTTCTATGATGTGTCATTCAGTCATACCAACAAGGACCTGGCGCTCAAACCCTCTGCCCAGCAGGAGTTGCGCCTGCCGCAGCCCTTGGCCAGCTATGTGATGGAGAACGTACTGTTCAAAGTCAGTTTCCCGGCCGAGTTCCACGCCCAGACGGCCTGTGAAGCCGCCGTCCTGCTGCACCCGCAGGTGCGCAATCGCCTGCATGAGGTGGACCGTATTGTCATTACCACGCAGGAGTCGGCAATTCGCATCATCTCCAAGGTCGGCCCACTGGCCAATGCCGCTGACCGTGATCACTGCCTGCAGTACATGGTGGCGGTGCCGCTGATTTTTGGCCATCTGGTGGCCGAGCATTACGAGGATGTCTTTCACGCTGCCCACCCGAGTATCGACCGCTTGCGCGACAAGATGGAGGTGGTCGAGGACCCGCGCTTCACCCGTGAATACCTGGAGGCTGACAAGCGCTCGATCGCCAACGGCTTGCAGGTGTTTTTCAAGGATGGCAGCAGCACCGAGCAGGTGGTGGTGGAGTACCCGGTCGGGCACAGGCGTCGGCGCGGGGAGGGCATACCCTTGCTGGAGGCGAAGTTCAGGGAGAACCTGGCGACGCGGTTTGCGCGGCAACGGTGTGAGGCGATTTTCGAGCTGTGCGAGGATCAGCAAAAGCTGGAGGCGACGGCGGTGCACAGGTTTGTGGATCTGTTCGTGATGTGAGGTTGCCAGTGCGCTCCTCTTCGCGGGGCAAGCCCGCTCCCACAGGAGCCGAGCAAACCTTGACTGCCCCCAGAAAATTGGATGGGTGTCCAACTTCTTGGGGACAGTCCAAACCCGTGGGAGCGGGCTTGCCCCGCGAAGAGGCCCGAGAGGGCAATAAAAAACCCCGGCATTTCTGCCGGGGTTTTTTCTTACAGCTTACTGCTGATTACGCCTGAACAACCGGGATCTTGGCGTTGGCCGCAGCCTCGCGGAATTCGGCGATCTGGTCGAAGCTCAGGTAGCGGTAGACGTCGGCAGCCATGCTGTCGATGTCCTGCGCGTACTGCATGTACTCTTCGACAGTCGGCAGTTTGCCGATGATCGAAGCGACAGCAGCCAGCTCGGCCGATGCCAGGTACACGTTGGTCGCGTCGCCCAGACGGTTCGGGAAGTTACGGGTCGAGGTGGAAACCACGGTCGAACCGGTCTGCACACGTGCCTGGTTACCCATGCACAGCGAGCAGCCTGGCATTTCCATGCGCGCACCGGCCTTGCCGTAGATGCCGTAGTAGCCTTCTTCGGTCAGCTGGTGAGCGTCCATCTTGGTTGGCGGAGCCAGCCACAGACGGGTCGGAATGCCACCCTTGACCTTCTCCAGCAGCTTGCCGGCAGCGCGGAAGTGACCGATGTTGGTCATGCACGAACCGATGAACACTTCGTCGATCTTCTCGCCCTGTACCGAAGACAGCAGGCGGGCATCGTCCGGGTCGTTCGGCGCGCAGAGGACAGGCTCTTTGACGTCGGCCAGGTCGATTTCGATGATTTCGGCGTATTCGGCATCGGCGTCGGCCGACAGCAGCTCAGGCTTGGCCAGCCAGGCTTCCATGGCCTGGGCGCGACGCTCCAGGGTGCGGGCATCGCCGTAGCCTTCGCCGATCATCCAGCGCAGCAGGGTGATGTTGGAAGTCAGGTACTCGGCGATGGCCTTTTCTGGCAGCTTGATGGTGCAACCGGCAGCCGAACGTTCAGCCGAGGCGTCGGACAGTTCGAACGCTTGCTCGACGGTCAGTTCGTCCAGGCCTTCGATTTCCAGGATGCGGCCGGAGAAGGCGTTTTTCTTGCCCTTCTTCTCGACGGTCAGCAGGCCCTTCTGGATGGCGTAGTAAGGGATGGCATGAACCAGGTCACGCAGGGTGATGCCAGGTTGCAGCTTGCCCTTGAAACGCACCAGGATCGACTCTGGCATGTCCAGCGGCATGACGCCGGTGGCGGCAGCGAAGGCCACCAGGCCGGAACCGGCCGGGAACGAGATGCCGATCGGGAAGCGGGTGTGCGAGTCGCCACCGGTGCCGACGGTGTCAGGCATCAGCATGCGGTTCAGCCAGCTGTGGATGATGCCGTCGCCTGGGCGCAGCGACACGCCGCCACGGGTGCGGATGAAGTCTGGCAGGGTGTGGTGGGTGGTGACGTCGATCGGCTTCGGATAGGCGGCAGTGTGGCAGAACGACTGCATGACCAGGTCAGCGGAGAAGCCCAGGCACGCCAGGTCTTTCAGTTCGTCGCGGGTCATCGGGCCAGTGGTGTCCTGGGAACCGACGGTGGTCATCTTCGGCTCGCAGTAGGCACCTGGGCGCACGCCCTGGCCTTCTGGCAGGCCGCACGCACGGCCGACCATCTTCTGCGCCAGGGTGAAGCCCTTGGTCGAAGCGGCAGGCTGCTCCGGTTTCTTGAACAGGTCGACAGGGCCCAGGCCCAGCTCGGCGCGGGCTTTATCGGTCAGGCCACGGCCAACGATCAGCGGGATACGACCACCTGCGCGGACTTCGTCCAGCAGCACTTCGGTTTTCAGCTCGAAGTTGGTGACCAGTTCGTCGCTGCCGTGACGGCGCACTTCACCTTTGAACGGGTAGACGTCGATGACGTCGCCCATGGCCAGGTTGGTGCAGTCGAACTCGATTGGCAGGGCGCCGGCGTCTTCCATGGTGTTGTAGAAGATCGGGGCGATCTTGGTGCCGAAGCAGAAGCCACCGGCGCGCTTGTTCGGCACGTACGGAATGTCGTCACCGAAGAACCACAGCACCGAGTTGGTGGCGGATTTACGCGACGAACCGGTACCGACCACGTCACCCACGTAGGCAACTGGGAAGCCTTTGGCCTTGACCGCTTCGATCTGGGCCAGAGGGCCGACCGAACCTGGCTGCTGTGGCTCGATGCCGTCACGGGCCATTTTCAGCATGGCCAGGGCGTGCAGTGGGATGTCAGGGCGCGACCAGGCGTCCGGGGCAGGGGACAGGTCGTCGGTGTTGGTTTCGCCAGGCACCTTGAACACGGTCAGGGTGTACTTGTCGGCGATGGCCGGACGCGAGGTGAACCACTCGCCGGCAGCCCAAGACTCGAGCACGGCCTTGGCGTGGACGTTGCCCGCCTTGGCTTTTTCGGCCACGTCGTGGAAGGCATCGAACATCAGCAGGGTGTGCTTGAGCTTTTCGGCCGCGACGGCGCCCAATTCGGCGTCATCCAGCAGCGCGACCAGCGTTTCGATGTTGTAGCCGCCCTGCATGGTGCCCAGCAGCTCAGTGGCGAGCTTGCGGTCGATCAGCGGGGATTTGGTTTCGCCCTTGGCCACGGCGGACAGGAAGGCAGCCTTGACATAGGCAGCTTCGTCGACCCCTGGCGGTACACGGTTGGTGATCAGGTCTACGAGGAAGGCTTCTTCGCCGGCCGGCGGGTTTTTCAGCAGCTCGACCAGGCCTGCAGTTTGTTCGGCGTTCAGCGGCTGGGGCACGATACCCAGGGCGGCACGCTCTTCGATGTGTTTGCGGTAGGCTTCAAGCACAGTTATTACCCTCATCAGTGGTCCCTAAAGGGAGTCCGGGACGCTCATCCAGCATTCCCTGCACCCATGCGCAATGACGGCTTCTTGGGCCGCCCAGCCAGGGTCGCAGAGAATCCTTACAGAAGCTGCTTTCAAAGTTTTACGCCTGCAGAACGGGGAGCTGATGAGGGCTGGCACGGGCATGCGAGGGTGCATGGCCCGGGCCAACGCCGTTCTACCGGATTAACTGTGCTCGTGACGCTTTGAAAACAGCTTCCAACGGACATTGTTGCCTTGAAAAGGCCGGATGATTCTACGGCAAAAAAAGCCTGAAGGTAAGGCGGCGAAGATGACTTTAACGAGTGACCCCGGTTAGACAAAGGGCTAACATGGGCCCGTGTTCCACCGCCAAGCCGTTGTTTTTCATGTCCAACAAGTCCATCAAGACCCCTTGCGTCGGCCTGTGCTCCACGGTGTACGGAGACACGGTATGCCGTGGCTGCAAGCGTTTTCACCATGAAGTGATCAACTGGAACGGCTACGACGACGCGCAGAAGCGCGCCGTGTGGCTGCGTCTGGAGCAGTTGCTGGTGCAGGTGATGATGGCCAAGCTGGAAGTCTTCGACAAAAGCCTGCTGCGCCTGCAGTTGGAGCAGCGCTCCATCCGCTTTGTGGACCAACAGTCGGAATATTGCTGGGCCTACCAGTTGATCGCCCGTGGGGCCCGGATGATCCGTGATCTGGAGGCTTACGGCATGGTATTGCTGCCGGAGTTTCGAGGCTGGGAACTGCCGCAGTTGCGCGACGCCATCGACCGCGAGTTCTTTCTGCTGTCCGAGGCGCATTACCAGCGCTATATCGCCCCGAGCTTCTTGCGCGATGCCCTGGAGAATGGGCAGGGCTGAAATTTCACTGGCCTCTTCGCGGGGCAAGCCCGCTCCCACAAGTGCCCCACACTATTCAGAATTTGCGGGGCACGTGTGG
>NZ_JAPFCE010000220.1:0-390 GCF_026240895.1 Pseudomonas sp. DCB_AW | reverse complement strand
TGGTGATGGTGGTGTGAGGAGACGGTGACCTGGGTCCCCTGGCCCCAGTAGTCATACTCAGGTGTCATAATGCCTATGCCACGGGACTGGGCTGCACAGTAATAAACGGCCGTGTCCTCAGGTTTCAGGCTGTTCATTTGCAGATACACCATATTCTTGGCCTTGTCTCTGGAGATGGTGAATCGGCCCTTGACGGAGTCTGCATAGTCGGCGAACCCTGTCCATTTAATCTCTCCTACAAACTCACGCTCCTTCCCTGGAGCCTGGCGGAACCAGCCCATGGCATAGGGACTGAAGGTGCGTCCAGAGGCTGCGCAGGAGAGTCTCAGAGAGCCTCCAGCCTGCACCAATCCTCCCCCAGACTCCTGCAGCTGCACCTGGGCCATGGCC
>NZ_JAPFCE010000219.1:0-390 GCF_026240895.1 Pseudomonas sp. DCB_AW | reverse complement strand
GGCCATGGCCCAGGTGCAGCTGCAGGAGTCTGGGGGAGGATTGGTGCAGGCTGGGGGCTCTCTGAGACTCTCCTGCGCAGCCTCTGGAGGCACCTTCAGTCCCTATGCCATGGGCTGGTTCCGCCAGGCCCCAGGGAAGGAGCGTGAGTTTGTAGGAGGTGTTAAATGGACAGGTATCACAGACTATGCAGACTCCGTCAAGGGCCGATTCACCATCTCCAGAGACAAGACCCAGAACACTCTGTATCTGCAAATGAACAGCCTGAAACCTGAGGACACGGCCGTTTATTACTGTGCAGCCCAATCCCGGGGCATTGGGACTATGAAAGTTGAGTATGACTACTGGGGCCAGGGGACCCAGGTCACCGTCTCCTCACACCACCATCACCA
>NZ_JAPFCE010000218.1:0-390 GCF_026240895.1 Pseudomonas sp. DCB_AW | reverse complement strand
TGGTGATGGTGGTGTGAGGAGACGGTGACCTGGGTCCCCTGGCCCCAGTAGTCATACTCATGTTTCATAGTCCCAATGCCCCGGGATTGGGCTGCACAGTAATAAACGGCCGTGTCCTCAGGTTTCAGGCTGTTCATTTGCAGATACAACGTGTTCTTGGCCTTGTCTCTGGAGATGGTGAATCGGCCCTTGACGGAGTCTGCATAGTCTGCGATACCTGTCCATTTAACACCTCCTACAAACTCACGCTCCTTCCCTGGAGCCTGGCGGAACCAGCCCATGGCATAGGGACTGAAGGTGCGTCCAGAGGCTGCGCAGGAGAGTCTCAGAGAGCCCCCAGCCTGCACCAATCCTCCCCCAGACTCCTGCAGCTGCACCTGGGCCATGGCC
>NZ_JAPFCE010000217.1:0-390 GCF_026240895.1 Pseudomonas sp. DCB_AW | reverse complement strand
GGCCATGGCCCAGGTGCAGCTGCAGGAGTCTGGGGGAGGATTGGTGCAGGCTGGGGGCTCTCTGAGACTCTCCTGCGCTGTCTCTGGAGGCACCTTCAGTCCCTACGCCATGGGCTGGTTCCGCCAGGGTCCAGGGAAGGAGCGTGAGTTTGTAGGAAGTGTTAAATGGAGCGGTATCGCGGACTATGCAGACTCCGTCAAGGGCCGATTCACCATTTCCAGAGACAAGGCCAAGAACATGGTGTATCTGCAGATGGACAGCCTGAAACCTGAGGACACGGCCGTTTATTACTGTGCAGCCCGATCCCGTGGCATAGGGACTATGACCGATGAGTATGACTACTGGGGCCAGGGGACCCAGGTCACCGTCTCCTCACACCACCATCACCA
>NZ_JAPFCE010000216.1:0-390 GCF_026240895.1 Pseudomonas sp. DCB_AW | reverse complement strand
TGGTGATGGTGGTGTGAGGAGACGGTGACCTGGGTCCCCTGGCCCCAATAATCATACTCCTGTTTCATAGTCCCAATGCCCCGGGATTGGGCTGCACAGTAATAAACGGCCGTGTCCTCAGGTTTCAGGCTGTCCATTTGCAGATACACCATGTTCTTGGCCTTGTCTCTGGAGATGGTGAATCGGCCCTTGACGGAGTCTGCATAGTCTGCGATACCTGTCCATTTAATACGTCCTACAAACTCACGCTCCTTTCCTGGAGCCTGGCGGAACCAGCCCATGGCATAGGGACTGAAGCTGCCTCCCGAGGCTGCGCAGGAGAGTCTCAGAGAGCCCCCAGGTTGCACCAATCCTCCCCCAGACTCCTGCAGCTGCACCTGGGCCATGGCC
>NZ_JAPFCE010000215.1:0-390 GCF_026240895.1 Pseudomonas sp. DCB_AW | reverse complement strand
TGGTGATGGTGGTGTGAGGAGACGGTGACCTGGGTCCCCTGGCCCCAGTAGTCATACTCATGTGTCGTAGTCCCTATGCCACGGGATTGGGCTGCACAGTAATAAACGGCCGTATCCTCAGGTTTCAGGCTGTTCATTTGCAGATACATCGTGTTCTTGGCCTTGTCTCTGGAAATGGTGAATCGGTCCTTGACGGAGTCTGCATAGTCTGCGATACCTGACCATTTAACACGTCCTACAAACTCACGCTCCTTCCCTGGACCCTGGCGGAACCAACCCATGGCATAGGGACTGAAGGTGCCTCCAGAGGCAGCGCAGGAGAGTCTCAGAGAGCCCCCAGCCTGCACCAAGCCTCCCCCAGACTCCTGCAGCTGCACCTGGGCCATGGCC
>NZ_JAPFCE010000214.1:0-390 GCF_026240895.1 Pseudomonas sp. DCB_AW | reverse complement strand
TGGTGATGGTGGTGTGAGGAGACGGTGACCTGGGTCCCCTGGCCCCAGTGGTCAGGCTTATTCCGCCAGCTACTTGAGAGGAAATCTGCTGCACAATAATAAACGGCCGTGTCCTCAGGTTTCAGGCTGTCCATTTGCAGATACACCGTCTTCTTGGCGTTGTCACTGGAGATGGTGAATCGGCCATTCACGGAGTCTGCATACCATATTGTACCTTTACTAATTCTAATATATGCGACCCCCTCACGCTCCTTCCCGGGGGCCTGGCGGTACCAGCCTATGGCATAATCGCCGACAGTGAATCCAGAGGCTGCACAGGAGAGTCTCAGAGACCCCCCAGCCTGCACCCAGCCTCCCCCAGACTCCTGCAGCTGCACCTGGGCCATGGCC
>NZ_JAPFCE010000213.1:0-390 GCF_026240895.1 Pseudomonas sp. DCB_AW | reverse complement strand
GGCCATGGCCCAGGTGCAGCTGCAGGAGTCTGGAGGAGGATCGGTGCAGGTTGGGGGCTCTCTGAGACTCTCCTGTACAGCCTCTGGAGGCACCGTGAATACTTATGCCATGGGCTGGTTCCGCCAGGCCACAGGGAAAGAGCGTGAGTTTGTAGCAGGCATTAGTATGGTTGGAACTATCACAGACTACACAGACTCCGTGAAGGGCCGATTCACCATCTCGAGAGACAAGTCCAACAACGCGGTATATCTGCAAATGAATAGCCTGAAACCTGAGGACACGGCCGTTTACTACTGTGCATCAGGTACCCGAGTTATAGACATTCCCAGACGCCCGCTATCCGTGGGCCAGGGGACCCAGGTCACCGTCTCCTCACACCACCATCACCA
>NZ_JAPFCE010000212.1:0-390 GCF_026240895.1 Pseudomonas sp. DCB_AW | reverse complement strand
TGGTGATGGTGGTGTGAGGAGACGGTGACCTGAGTCCCCTGGCCCCAGTGGTCAGGATTATTCCTCCAACTGCTTGAGAGGAAATCTGCTGCACAGTAATAGACGGCCGTGTCTTCAGGTTTCAGGCTGTTCATTTGCAGATACACCGTCTTCTTGGCGTTGTCACTGAAGATGGTGAATCGGCCGATCACGGAGTCTGAATACCATGTCGTACCTTTACTACTTCTAATATATGAGACCCCCTCACGCTCCTTCCCTGGGGCCTGGCGGTACCAGCCTATGGCATAATCGCCGACAGTGAATCCAGAGGCTGTACAGGAGAGTGTCAGAGACCCCCCAGCCTGCACCAAGCCTCCCCCAGACTCCTGCAGCTGCACCTGGGCCATGGCC
>NZ_JAPFCE010000211.1:0-390 GCF_026240895.1 Pseudomonas sp. DCB_AW | reverse complement strand
GAACGGTGATCACCGTTTTGCCGTCACTCAGGGTGAAGTACAACGGCGCGTGGTTATCGATCGGCAGACCATCTTTGTTGGTCAGGGTGACGGTGTAAGTGATCTCGCCGCCTTCGGTGACCGAAGGAGTGGCGGTCAGTTTGGCGATGACATCGTCAGTGGTATCGGTAACTTTGACCGAGGCCGCGTCGCCCAACTGCAGGTTTTCGAAGGCACGGCCATCGACATCGACCGCGGACTTGATACCCAGCTCGATTTCGCCGGCGTCTTTGTAGACGTCATCGCCTTGCGCTTCGTGGGTGTAAGGCGCGCTGGTTTCGCCCGCTTTGATGGTGACGGTAGCGTTGTTGCTCAGGGTCACGACCAGATCGTGAGCCAGGGCAGTGTTGA
>NZ_JAPFCE010000153.1:0-1011 GCF_026240895.1 Pseudomonas sp. DCB_AW | reverse complement strand
GCCGGTGTAGACGTTGTCTGGCGCGGTTACGGTAATCGAACCGGTGGTGCCGTTCGCCGGAACGGTGATCACCGTTTTGCCGTCACTCAAGGTGAAGTACAACGGCGCGTGGTTATCGATCGGCAAGCCGTCTTTGTTGGTCAGGGTGACGGTGTAGGTGATCTCGCCACCTTCGGTTACCGAAGGGGTGGCGGTCAGTTTGGCGATGACGTCATCAGTGGTGTCGGTGACTTTGACCGACGCCGCGTCGCCCAGCTGCAGGTTTTCGAAGGCACGGCCATCGATGTCTGCTGCCGACTTGATACCCAGGCTGATTTCGCCAGCGTCTTTGTAGACGTCATCGCCTTGCGCTTCGTGGGTGTAAGGCGCGCTGGTTTCGCCCGCTTTGATGGTGACGGTAGCGTTGTTGCTCAGGGTCACGACCAGATCGTGAGCCAGGGCAGTGTTGATGTGAACGGTGAAGGTCGGTTTGACGTTTTCCGCCACCGAGACTTGATCAGCAGTGATGGTGACTTTGACCACATCGCCTTCGTTGCCTGGGGTACCCGGCTCGTCGGTCACAGTGGTGCTGACCGGGGTCTTGTCCAGAACCAGGTTTTCGAACTTCCAGGCGTCAGCGCCGCTGACCGCCTGCAGGCTCTGCTCTACCGGTGGGTTAGCGCCGGTGTAGACGTTGTCTGGCGCGGTTACGGTAATCGAACCGGTGGTGCCGTTCGCCGGAACGGTGATCACCGTTTTGCCGTCACTCAAGGTGAAGTACAACGGCGCGTGGTTATCGATCGGCAAGCCGTCTTTGTTGGTCAGGGTGACGGTGTAAGTGATCTCGCCGCCTTCGGTGACCGATGGGGTGGCGGTCAGTTTGGCAATGACGTCGTCAGTGGTATCGGTGACTTTGACCGATGCCGCGTCGCCCAGCTGAAGGTTTTCGAAGGCACGACCGTCAACATCGACCGCGGACTTGATGCCCAGGGAAATTTCGCCAGCGTCTTTGTAGACGTCATCGCCCTGCGC
>NZ_JAPFCE010000210.1:0-391 GCF_026240895.1 Pseudomonas sp. DCB_AW | reverse complement strand
CTAGTACGCCTAACCTCCTAATTCAACAAAAAACACGAATTACACAAAAACTCTCGAACCCACTATAAACCAAATTTCCAAACAAATCCTCTCGCCCCAAACACGCCCACACTCTCACCCGAACCCCCCAACGACTCGCCGTACGACTAAAACCCGAAAACGCCACCGTCCAAAATAACGAAAACCTCATCATTCTCAATACCCGCAATCTCACTCTCTTACTACGCCAAAAAAACCACAACCGAATCTTCTTCGCCGACACCAACCACTCCGTTCCCCAACGCAAAACCACCAAAAACTCCAACAAAAACGCCGAACGAATCCAACTCAACCATAACAAACAACTAAACAACACAAACACCAACAATAAAACAAAAACCAACATAGAGAG
>NZ_JAPFCE010000209.1:0-391 GCF_026240895.1 Pseudomonas sp. DCB_AW | reverse complement strand
CTAGTACGCCTAACCTCCTAATTCAACAAAAAACACAAATCACACAAAAACTCTCGAACCCACTATAAACCAAATTTCCAAACAAATCCTCTCGCCCCAAACACGCCCACACTCTCACCCAAACCCCCCGACGACTCGCCGTACGACTAAAACCCGAAAACGCCGCCGTCCAAAATAACGAAAACCTCGTCGTTCTCAATACCCACAATCTCGCTCTCTTACTACGCCAAAAAAACCACAACCAAATCTTCTTCACCAACACCAACCACTCCGTTCCCCAACACGAAACCGCCAAAAACGCCGACAAAAACGCCGAACGAATCCAACTCAACCATAACAAACAACTAAACAACACAAACACCAACAATAAAACAAAAACCAACATAGAGAG
>NZ_JAPFCE010000208.1:0-391 GCF_026240895.1 Pseudomonas sp. DCB_AW | reverse complement strand
CTAGTACGCCTAACCTCCTAATTCAACAAAAAACACAAATCACACAAAAACTCTCAAACCCACTATAAACCAAATTTCCAAACAAATCCTCTCGCCCCAAACACGCCCACACTCTCACCCAAACCCCCCGACAACTCGCCGTACGACTAAAACCCGAAAACGCCGCCGTCCAAAATAACGAAAACCTCGTCGTTCTCAATACCCACAATCTCGCTCTCTTACTACACCAAAAAAACCACAACCAAATCTTCTTCACCAACACCAACCACTCCGTTCCCCAACGCAAAACCGCCAAAAACGCCGACAAAAACGCCGAACGAATCCAACTCAACCATAACAAACAACTAAACAACACGAACACCAACGATAAAACAAAAACCAACATAGAGAG
>NZ_JAPFCE010000207.1:0-391 GCF_026240895.1 Pseudomonas sp. DCB_AW | reverse complement strand
CTAGTACGCCTAACCTCCTAATTCAACAAAAAACACGAATCACACAAAAACTCTCGAACCCACTATAAACCAAATTTCCAAACAAATCCTCTCACCCCAAACACGCCCGCACTCTCACCCGAACCCCCCGACAACTCGCCGTACGACTAAAACCCAAAAACGCCGCCGTCCAAAATAACGAAAACCTCGTCGTTCTCGATACCCGCAATCTCGCTCTCTTACTACGCCAAAAAAACCACAACCGAATCTTCTTCACCAACACCAACCACTCCGTTCCCCAACGCAAAACCGCCAAAAACGCCGACAAAAACGCCGAACGAATCCAACTCAACCATAACAAACAACTAAACAACACGAACACCAACAATAAAACAAAAACCAACATAGAGAG
>NZ_JAPFCE010000206.1:0-391 GCF_026240895.1 Pseudomonas sp. DCB_AW | reverse complement strand
CTCTCTATGTTGGTTTTTGTTTTATTGTTGGTGTTCGTGTTGTTTAGTTGTTCGTTATGGTTGAGTTGGATTCGTTCGGCGTTTTTGTCGGCGTTTTTGGCGGTTTCGCGTTGGGGAACGGAGTGGTTGGTGTTGGCGAAGAAGATTTGGTTGCGGTTTTTTTGGCGTAGTAAGAGAGCGAGATTGCGGGTATTGAGAACGACGAGGTTTTCGTTATTTTGGACGGTGGCGTTTTCGGGTTTTAGTCGTACGGCGAGTTGTCGGGGGGTTTGGGTGAGAGTGCGGGCGTGTTTGGGGCGAGAGGATTTGTTTGGAAATTTGGTTTATAGTGGGTTCGAGAGTTTTTGTGTGATTCGTGTTTTTTGTTGAATTAGGAGGTTAGGCGTACTAG
>NZ_JAPFCE010000205.1:0-391 GCF_026240895.1 Pseudomonas sp. DCB_AW | reverse complement strand
CTAGTACGCCTAACCTCCTAATTCAACAAAAAACACAAATCACACAAAAACTCTCAAACCCACTATAAACCAAATTTCCAAACAAATCCTCTCACCCCAAACACACCCACACTCTCACCCAAACCCCCCAACAACTCACCATACAACTAAAACCCAAAAACACCACCATCCAAAATAACAAAAACCTCATCATTCTCAATACCCACAATCTCACTCTCTTACTACACCAAAAAAACCACAACCAAATCTTCTTCACCAACACCAACCACTCCATTCCCCAACACAAAACCACCAAAAACACCAACAAAAACACCAAACAAATCCAACTCAACCATAACAAACAACTAAACAACACAAACACCAACGATAAAACAAAAACCAACCTCCTTAC
>NZ_JAPFCE010000152.1:0-1073 GCF_026240895.1 Pseudomonas sp. DCB_AW | reverse complement strand
GACACCAGCCCGTCGGCGCTGGGCTTCTCGCCCGGCAGGCCGCGGTTGAGCATGATCCACAGGTCTTCACCGGCACGGGCGCCTTTCTGCACGCGCTCCCAGGCTTCGGAATCGTCCGGGGTGCCAAAGCCCATCGGGCCCTGGAAGTGCTCGTGCAGGCGCAGGCGGTAGCGGTTGGCCGCGGCTGGGCCGCCGTCCATGGTGATCACCGAGTGGTGGATTTCGGTCTCGGTCACCGAGATCGGCTGCAGCACGCGGAAAAACGCCATCGAGCAGGCGACGTTGGGGAACAGGTTGAGGTTGAAGCCCGAGCCACCGACGGCGCGGACGATGCGGCGCACCTGCTGCTCGTCGATGCCTTCGTCACGCAGCTCGGCGGCGAGGGACTCGAAGCGCTCAGGAATCGGCTTGTCGAGGTCGGCTTCCAGGTCCACCAGCTCGGGGATCATCACCATCACGCTGTGGCCGTTGCCGAGGTCTTCGACGTAGCCTGGGCCTTTGACGAAGTCGAACAGCTCCAGGGTCTGCTCGTCGACCGAGGACAGGAAGCTTTTGTGCACCAACGGGAAGTGATAGGCGTCGGTGGTGTTTTCCAGCTGGATCTTCCAGTTGCCGGGGAAGCGGAAGCGGTGCTCGCCGGGGACCTTGATGCCGTAGCCGGCGCCTTGCTTCATGAACAGGTCCATCCACTTCTTCGCTGCGCCGAGGAAGTCTTCGAGCGGTTCGATGTCGTCCTTGAAGGTGGCGAAGACCATGCCGGCGTAGCTCTCGACGCGCAGGCTGACCAGTGGCAGCTCGGCCTTGTCCAGGCAGTCGCCGTAGCTTTCCGGGTGGGGGATGCCGCGCAGCGAGCCATCGAGGGCGTAGCCCCAGCCGTGGTAGGGGCAAACGAAGCTGTTGGTCTTGCCCTTCTTGTGCTCGCAGACCGTGGCGCCGCGGTGGCGGCAGCGGTTGAGCAGCACGTTGATGGCCTTTTTGCGGTCACGCACGACGATCACCGGCTGTTTGCCGATGAAGGTGGTCTTGTAGCTGCCGGGCTCGGGGACTTCGCTCTCGTGGGCGACCCAGATCCA
>NZ_JAPFCE010000204.1:0-393 GCF_026240895.1 Pseudomonas sp. DCB_AW | reverse complement strand
TGGTGATGGTGGTGTGAGGAGACGGTGACCTGGGTCCCCTGGCCCCAATACTCATATTTGCTCACATAGTCGGCATATTGATACTTTCGGGCTGCACAGTAATAAACGGCCGTGTCCTCAGGTTTCAGGACGTTCATTTGCAGATGGACCGTGTTCTTGACATTGTCTCTGGAGATGGTGAATCGGCCCTTCACGGAGTCTGCATAGTATGTGCTATCACCATTCCAGCTAATAGTTGCTACAAACTCACGCTCCTTCCCTGGAGCCTGGCGGAACCAGCCCATGCGATGGCTTCTGAAAGTACCTCCAGAGGCTGCACAGAGGAGACTCAGAGAGCCCCCAGCCTGCACCAATCCTCCCCCAGACTCCTGCAGCTGCACCTGGGCCATGGCC
>NZ_JAPFCE010000203.1:0-393 GCF_026240895.1 Pseudomonas sp. DCB_AW | reverse complement strand
TGGTGATGGTGGTGTGAGGAGACGGTGACCTGGGTCCCCTTCCCCCAGTACTCGTACTTTGATGAGCCCTGGTAGGTCAGGGGACCATGTCCAATTGCACAGTAATAAAGGGCCGTGTCCTCAGGTTTCAGGCTGTTCATTTGCAGATACACCGTGTTCTTGGCGTTGTCATAGGAGATGGTGAATCGGCCCTCCACGGAGGATGCATATAATGTGCGTCCAGTACTAGTAATAGTTGCTACAAACTCACGCTCTTTACCTGAAGCCTGGCGGAACCAGCCCATGGCAAAGGCACTGAAGGTGCGTCCAGAGGCTGCACAGGAGAGTCTCAGAGAGTCCCCAGCCTGCACCAATCCTCCCCCAGACTCCTGCAGCTGCACCTGGGCCATGGCC